>NZ_ACJM01000002.1 GCF_000174415.1 Dethiobacter alkaliphilus AHT 1 | reverse complement strand
GCCGCGCCGATACATTTTTCAAGCGGCTGCGCGGCCTTATGTTTTCCCGGACTTTCCCCGGCGATATAGATGCTTTGATGTTGTCCCCCTGCAATGCGGTTCATACGTTTTTTATGCGTTATAGCCTGGATGTACTTTTCCTGGATAGCAATATGAAAGTCCTCCACATTATTTACGGCATGAAACCGGGAAAGCTATCACCGGTGATAAAGGACGCCCGTTATGTTGTGGAAATGGCGGTAGGAAGTGCGGGAAGCAGTGGGGTTTGTGTAGGTGACTTGTTGGTGTGGGATTAAATTAGGAAAGGCGGTGTGATGATGTTGTCTGTGTGGTTGATGTTTGGTTTTGTGACCGTTTGTATGATTACAGATATTATTGAGCGCAAAATTTATAACGTGGTTGTGCTGGCAGGACTTGTAACAGCGCTGGTCTTAAATGTTATTGTGCAGGGATTTTATTCCGGGGCCGTCTTCACTCTGGCAGGATTCTTTACCGGCATTTTTCTCTTAGTAATTCCCTTTGTTTTTGGCGGCCTGGGAGCCGGTGATGTTAAAATGCTGGGGATGATAGGCGCCTTTACCGGCTATCCGGTGGTAATCCAGGTGTTATTGGTGTCGGCTATTGTAGGAGGTGTATTTGCTTTGTACACAATGCTAAGACAGGGCAAAATGTTTAAGAGACTGAAAACATTTTTTCTTGGTATCTTTTGTGCCGCAGCAGCCAGAAAAACTGTGCATATGAATAATTTGGACGAGAAGGACGCGGGAAAAAACGCTATCCCCTACGGTGTGGCCCTCTCCGTTGGTGTAATCATTGTCTATGTAATGGGCTCAATGAACTACATCATGCCCGGCTTCAACGCCATGATCTTCTAATAAACTGGGGGTCAGGTTTAATGTTTTTAATCTTTCCTGCAAATTTGCATCTAGCTAAACAGCCCGTGCTCCTGCGCGGGCTGTTTTTTGCATCAGCTGCAGGATTTTGGCTTTGTTTTGCGAAATGTAGAAAGCAAATCCCAAAGGATGGTAATATTATGCTAAATGGTATCGGTTCCCTTGTTGCTCTTTTGCGTAGTACAGACTCTGGAAAAGTGCTTACGCCGCGTTTTTGGGCGTTGGTCCTGGAGGCTGAAGGTGATAATGCCTTATTGGAAACAAAGGGGGAGCAGGTTCGGGTAAAGCTGGAAACACCGGTGCAGGCCGGGGAAAAATTGCTTTTGGCTCGGGGGAACGTAACAGGAGGACGACTGCAGTGCCGTATTTTACAGCGTCTGGCTCCCGGCGAGCAGGGCGGTCAACTTACAGATACGGTATCTGTACTGTTTTATCCTGAGCAAAACGAACAGTTTCCTTACTTGCTCACGGTGGAGGAGGAGCAAAAAGGGGAAAATTTTTCTCATAATAGGCGCAAGTGGCGGTTTGTGCTGCATACTGAAAATCTGGGAACAGTAATTCTGGTGGTCGGTGAAACTGAAGGCCCCCTTTCTGCCCAGTTGCTTGTGGAAAGCGATGCGACAGCGGCGCGCCTGGGGCGTCTGACTCAATTGTTTGGCAGCGATAATACCTCCGGTGTTGTTTTACACGGAATCAGGGTAATGAATAGCTCTGAACGTAAGCGGACTCTGGGAACCGGGGTGTCGCTGGATCAGCATGGCTAAGGAGTTGGTTTTATGCAGGGCAAAAAGCCTTTAAAAGCAGTGGCACTACAATATCAGGAGGAAAAGGATGATGCTCCCCGGGTGGTGGCCCGCGGTGCCGGAAAGATTGCGGAGCAGATTTTGTTGCTGGCGCAGGAACACGGTGTGCCGGTTAAGCAATCCAAAGTCCTGGCAGAGACATTGTCACTGGTAGAGCCGGGAGATGAAATCCCTGAGGGTCTGTACCTGGCGGTGGCGCAAATTATGTCTGAGGTGCTTGCGGTGGATGCTTCCCAACACTGATGGGGGAGCATTTTTTTTCGTTAATTGCAGGAAAATTTCCGCAAATGTAGAATCTTCCACAAAATACAACATAATCTTACATGCCACCAAGGAGGAAGTAATTTGGAGAAATCAGAGAATTCGCTGTTGCAATGCTTTTTGCAAGTATCGCCGTTTATCAATGATTTAACCATGGGAGACCTGGCTGTTGCCATTAGCAATACCAAAGAAATTTTAGCCTATATTCCGGGAAAAACCATCGATCATAAAATTAAAGTGGGAGATGAAATAAAACCGGAGTCTGTGGTAGGTACTACCTTGTCCAAGGGCCAGCGGGTGGTTAGACAGGTGGGAGCGGAAGTCTATGGAATTCCTTATGTAGGTATCGGCCTTCCCGTTCGCGATGAACAAGGAAATATTATCGGTGCGGTTTCATTCAACGAAAGCCTGGAGCGGCAGGAATCACTGCGCAGCATGGCTGACAACCTAAGCGGGGCAACCCGTGAGTTAAGCGGCACCACGGAAGGTTTGGCGTCGCAGGCAGAAGAATTGGCTGCAGTGGGGCAGCACCTGTCTGCCATGGGAACCCAACTGGGCAATAGTGTGGTTGAGACCAACAGCCTGCTGCAGGTGATGCAAAAGGTAGCGGCTCAGACCAATTTATTGGGTCTAAACGCCAGTATAGAAGCCGCCCGCGTCGGTGAGAAGGGCCGCGGCTTTGGTGTGGTGGCTGATGAAATCCGTAAACTGGCGGACAACAGCGTTAAGTCTTTAAAAGAGATTGAAGAAATCCTGGGAACGCTGAACAAGGCCAAGGAAAGTATTTCCGGTGAAATTAACCAAATTGGCAGCATATCTTCTGAACAGGCAGCTGCTACCCAGGAAATGATGGCGGCGGTGGAAGAAATGAATGCCATGGCCCAAAACCTGCTGGAGTTTGCGGAAGAATTATTGAAATAGATTCAACAAAAGTCCTGCCTAACGGCAGGCTTTTTTGTACCCAAAACCGGGTCCGGTCAGACTTTTTGTTGACAATGTGACAGTGATGTCATATGATGAAAATAAGAAAGTGACAAGGGTGTCATATGAGAGTAGGGGAGGTGAATAAGTGCCTAACCAGACCTTTTTTAATCTGCCGCAAGAAAAGCGAGACAGAATCATCGATGCTGCTTTAGAAGAGCTCTCACAGAATTTGTTTGCCAATGCCAGTATCGCCAGGATTGTGGAAGAAGCGGGCATTTCCCGGGGAAGTTTCTATCAGTATTTCAACGATCTCTTTGACCTCTACAACTACCTCTTTACGCTTATCGGCGAGGAAAAAATCAATTATATAAATGATTTTAATAAAACACTTCAGCAGGCAGATTTTATGACAGTAATCCGGGCTTTGTATTCGGCGGGAATAAGTTTTGCCCGGGAGCACCCCAAATATGCCAGGCTGGGAGTCAACTTTTATAAGGAAGATGCCCAATTCCGTGCGAGGATTATGGGAGACCTGGCTGAAATGTCACTGCAGTATTTTGAGAAATTATTGCAGGATGGTCAAAAGCGGGGAGAAGTGGATTCAGGAGTTGATGTAAAGGTGGCAGCATTTCTTTTTCATACAGTTCACATTGCCATTATGGAGCATAGTCTGCAACACCACGACCCGGAGTACCTTTGGGCTGAGGAAGGCGGTTTTATGACCATTGCTGAAAAGGCGCTGTATATTCTGGAAAACGGCCTGAAGGTCAGGGCCTAAAAAGGGGGAATAGCTATGTTTGCAGTAAAAGACCTGGTTTTTAAGTATCCGCGTAATAAAGAAGATACGCTAACCGGAGTTTCTTTCGAAGTTGCCGATGGTGAAATTTTCGGCCTGCTTGGTCCCAGCGGTGTGGGAAAGAGTACTACTCAAAGAATTCTCATTAAACTGCTGGACAAATACAAAGGGGAAATTCTCTATCACGGCCGTGATTTACAATCTTATGGGCGGGAGTATTACCAGGAAATTGGCGTAGGCTTTGAAATGCCGGTCCATTTTTCCAAGCTGACGGCACAGGAAAACCTGGACTTTTTTAAAAAGCTATACCGAAACAGTGCGGATACAGACCAACTGCTGAAACGAGTGGGGCTCTACCATGACCGGGACAAAAAAGTCAATGAGTTTTCCAAAGGCATGAAAGTCCGGCTTAATTTTGTGAGAGCATTGTTAAATAACCCCAAAGTGCTTTTTCTCGATGAACCAACCAATGGCCTGGATCCCAAAAACGCCAGGATTATCAAGGATTTAATCTTGGAGTTTAAAGAGCAGGGCGGCACAGTACTATTGACCACCCATTTAATGAATGACGTGGATGAGCTCTGCGACCGGGTGGCCTTTATGGCCAAGGGACAGATAGCTGAAATTGACACACCTAAAAATCTGAAGTTAAAATATGCCCAGCGGAAAGTGCAAGTGGAGTACGAGGCTAACGGTGGCACACAAAAAGAAGAGTTTGATCTGGATACACTGGGCACCAACCAGGAGTTTTTTGCGGTGGTTAAAGAGAAGCGAATCATCACTGTGCATAGCAAGGAAACCAGCCTTGATGATATTTTTATTAAGGTGACGGGAGTTGAGCAGGATGAATAGCATTGCAATCCTGATGGCCGGAGAAATGCAGCGGCTGAAAAAATACAACATCCTCACCGCCAGCTTTACCGTTGCCCTTTTATGGATCGGGGTGCTGGCTCTGACAGAGATTCAGGATTTAAGCATGATTTTGCCGCTGGTCCTTTTTCTGGATGCCACCTCCATGGCCATGGTACTGATTGGTGTGACCATGTTTTACGAAAAAGAGGAGGGGACCATTAAAACCCTGCTTGTTTCCCCCATCAATAAAGTGGAGTATATTCTGGCCAAAACGGCAACAAACATCTTTTCCAATCTGATTACCCTGGCTCT
The DNA here is from genome assembly GCF_000174415.1 of Dethiobacter alkaliphilus AHT 1. Taxonomy (NCBI): domain Bacteria; kingdom Bacillati; phylum Bacillota; class Dethiobacteria; order Dethiobacterales; family Dethiobacteraceae; genus Dethiobacter; species Dethiobacter alkaliphilus. Next base: position 222,476 of record NZ_ACJM01000002.1, on the reverse strand, counting down.
GGTGTACGCCTACGCCCGGATTTTCCGGGAAATTAGTATTAACCTGGCCATGCTGGCCGCTGCGGTGATTCTTATCTCATTTTTTCATTCACTGGTAGGGTTTGTTCTGACTTACTCTTCCCGTGACTTTACGTCACTTTTAGTAGGCATGGTAAAGTATACGGTGGTTTTAATGGTGCCGGTTATTTTGGAACAGGTAGGTTTAATTGCCGATGAGACGGTGAGCAATCTGCTGCTTGCATTGCCTACCAAAGCATCCATGGTAATGTTGAACGCCGCAGCTCACACTCCTGAGTTGTGGGAGCTGCTGTTGGCCATTGGTTATCTTGTTGCGGCGTCTGCCATCTTATTTGTCTATGTGGTGAGAAGGTTTGATGAATATGCCGTGAAGGAAAGTGGTGTTTAATATGTATGCTACATTCATGATTAGTGAATGGAAGAAGTGGCAAAGAGATCCGATGATGGGGATTCTTATCTTTTATCCGCTTTTCCTGGCTTTAATCGGCCGGTATTTGCTGCCCTATATTGCCGACACCAGCGGATTTCCCCTGGAGATGTATGCCGACATCATCCTGGCGTCACTTTCATTAATGACACCGCTAATTTTCGGAGCGCTTATCGGTTTTTCCGTGCTGGATGACCGGGATGACCAGATCCTTACTTCCATCCAGGTAACACCCCTAAGCCTGTACCAGTTTCTTTCTTTCAGAATGCTGATGATTACCTTCATCTCGTTTATTGCTGTAATGTTTGTCCTTTGGTTCTCTGACATTTACCAGTTATCTTTGGCAGTTTTGCTCTCAATTTCTTTTCTTGCTGCTTTAGGTGCTCCGGTCACCGGTTTCATTATTAATGCTCTGTCCAAAAATAAAATTGAAGGTTTCGCCGTGATGAAAGGAGCAGGCACCGTCCTGATCGTTCCGGTGCTTTCGCTGCTATTTACCGATGCCCGGGAATTCTTTTTCGCCGTTGTACCCGGTTTTTGGCCGGCTAAAGCTCTCAGTGTAGCCATACATGGTGAAAGCGTTTTGCTTTTGACGTATTATCAGTATTATTTTGCCGGGCTTGTCTATGTTGTCCTGCTAAACATACTGGCCTACCGCTGGTTTTTGGGAAAAGTTAAAGTGTAGAACAAAAGAAGCACTTCTCCGTGAAGTGCTTCTTACCTTAAACATTAAAGCGGAAGTTAATGATGTCCCCGTCCTGTACCAGGTACTCTTTGCCTTCCAGGCGGAGTTTTCCCTGGTCACGGGCGTTTTTGAGTGAATCTCCCAGTTCCCTGAACTCAGTGTAGTTGATAACCTCGGCGCGGATAAAGCCGCGTTCAATATCGGAATGAATCTTACCCGCCGCTTTTTTGGCAGGGGTCTCTTTTTTAATGGTCCAGGCCCGGACTTCGTCCTCACCCACAGTAAAAAAGGAGATAAGGTTAAGCAGTTGGTATGTGGCAGCCGCCAGGCGGGCAATGCCCGACTCGGTTAAGCCGTACTCCGCCAGAAACTCTTCCTGCTCCTGCTTGTCCATCTGGCTGATTTCTGCTTCCAGTGTTCCAGAGAATTCAACCAGCGGATAACCTGTTTCTTCGCACTCAGCAACTATATTTTTTCGGCCCTCGTAGTCTTTTTCCTGCAACTGCTCTTCATCAAGGTTCACCGCCACCAAAACAGGGCGAGAGGAAAGGAAAGCATAATTGCGCAGAATGGGTAAGTCATCTGCGGACCAGTTGCCGGCGGAAAGGGGACGGGTTTGTTCCAGCAGCTCCTGACAGGCTTCCAGGACACGCTGCTCTTCCGGAGTGCGTTTTTGTTTTTTATCCTTTGTTTTGGGGGCCAGTAAGGTTTCTACCTGGGCCAGGTCTGTCAGTATCATTTCTTCCAGAAAGCTGGAGAAAGCTTTATCGGGAGAAACCGGTGCTTCCGGCCAGGGAACAGACGGATCACGGTGTGCCCGGACCACCACCGCCAGGGCATCACAGGCTTTTAGCCGGTTTGCCGCTTCACTGGTTAATTCACCGCTGCTTCCCAGAGAGGGGAAGTCGGCAAATTCCACCGTGGCATACGTGGTTTTTTTAGGATTAAAAATTTCCGACAATGCATCTACCCGGTCATCGGGCACGCGGGCTGCTCCCTGGGGGATGCCGCCTTTATGCCCTGTGGCTGATGCGCCGGTTAAAAGTTGAAACAGTGTTGTTTTGCCGGATAATGCCGGCCCTACTATACCAATTTTCATTTTCTCTACCACCTCACGAATTCAATCATAGCGCAGGGAAAGTCCGCTGTCAACAGCGTTTATGGCTTCCATTGCCGGTGCTGATAACTATAAACGCGCTTTGTGCAGGAATCAGGACAGGCAAGTAGAAATACAATATAGCAATGAAGATATACCGGAGGTTTGCTATGCTTGATTACAGGCAGATTCATGTCAGAGCGCTTTCACCGGTTCTGGAAGAATATCCCCAGATCCGTCTGGGTTATGTTTTTGGTTCTTATCTGTGCCGCGAGCGTTTTCGTGACGTTGATATTGCGGTGCTTCTAGATCCGGAATATGCCCGGGAGTCTTTGGAAAGTGATGTTTTGGGCTGTCGCATTGGGCAGGCCCTGCAATTGGGCTGCGATGTGGATTTAAAAATTATGAATAAAGCTCCCATTGAGTTTCGCTACACCATAGTGCGCAACGGCAGTCTTTTCTTTGCCCGTAACGAAAGGGAGCGAATTAATTTTGAAATACAGGTGCTGGATGAATTTCTCGATTACAGGGAAACTTTATCCTGGTTTGATACACAAGGGGGTGCCAGTTGGTAGTGCGTTATCATGGAGCAGAAGATTTTATCCGCGATTTGGCTTTATTTGATGAGGTAATGGGGGACTGGCGGAGGTACCGGGAGACGGTTTCTCTGCGTCAGCTATTGGAAAACCGGGATACCCGTAACATGGTGCTCTACAGCATGCTGATTACATTTCAGTCCGTTATGCGCTGTTCTCATCACGTTATCATAAAAAATTATTTGCCCAAGCCGGGCACTTACGAAGAAACATTTCTTATTTTAAGAAAGGCGGGTCTTTTGGAGTCATCCTTTGCCGACAAGCTTGCCGGCTTGGTCAGTTATCGTCAGGCACTGGTAAATTCTCCTCAGGCTGTGGATTTACGGGAAATTTATGAGGTACTTTCCAACGACCTGCAGGTTCTGGAGTTGTACCGTGTCAAGCTGGAAGCGTTAATGAAAGACGAAGAATAAAAATAAAAGCCCATGCGTGGGCTCTTATTTTACCGGTAGGAAATTATAACGCTTCCCATTTTGCGAAGCTGCTAAGGAAACCGGTATTGAAAAGCACGCGCTGAGGAAATCGAATACGCGTGCCTTTCTTGTCAGGCAGGAGGGGAATTATGGAAACATTAATATTGGGAGCAGGACAATTTGGACGCCGCGCGGCTACTTTTCTGCAGAAAAGTAAAGGCAGTATTGCTATTGTGGACAACAACAAAGAGGCATTAGACCAGGTTACAGGAAAAACGCAGACTTTTAAGTCTGAGGCCATAGAGTTTATGCAAAAGCACCTGGACCGATATGAGTGGGTTGTTCCGGCCATTCCGGTGCATGTGGCCCTATTATGGCTATTTTCTGAGTTTAAGGATGCCGGCCGGCAAATTGAAAAAATTTCGGTGCCTGAACAAGTCACAGTGCCAAATCCCTTTTGGCATAACGGGACGCTATACGCCAGCCTGGCCAGTCACCTCTGCCCGGAGGACTGTCCCGAGCCGGACGGTTACTGCACTGTTACAGGGGAAGAGCGAAAAGAGCCGCTGTACAGGATTTTAGGTGAATTGAAAGTTCCCGGTTTTACCGTCAATGTGCTGCAAAGCCATCAAATGGCGCCAGGTGTGGGCGGTTTGCTGGTGAGGGAGCTAAAGGAGCTGAGGGAAGAGTTTAAAAGTGGCAAAAGCAGCAGAATTTTAGCCACATCCTGCGGCTGTCATGCGGTGATAGATGCTTTTACAATTAAATAGCCCCATGTTAAAGCCGTTATTTACGGCTTTTTTTATACTGGAAGTTATAACGGCTTTGCAGTTTGCAAAGCTGCTAAGGAAATCAGTATCAAAAAGCACTCGCTAAGGAAACCGAAAAAGCGAGCTTTTTTTATTTTTTTTACATATTGGTAGTGGTCTGGAAGAAAAATATAAGGAAAAATATATGAAGGTGGTGTTTTAATGGGTAAATGTATTAAGGTAGACATGACAACAAAAGAAGTTAAAGTAACAGATTTACCCGAGCGTTATACTCATCTGGGAGGCAGATTGCTGACATCGCAGTATATTTATGACGAGGTTAGACCCACGTGTCATCCATTGGGAGAAGACAACAAGCTTATCATTGCTCCTGGCTTGCTCTCAGGAACTATGGCGCCTTCCTCCGGCCGAGTTTCCATTGGATCAAAGAGTCCTTTGACAAAAGGTATTAAAGAGTCAAACGGAGGGGGTATTACCGGGCAAAAGTTAGGTGCCATGGGTATTCGCGCCATTACCATTGAGGGGCTGCCAAAAGATGATGAACTACAGGTACTTGTGGTTAATGACGACGGGGCAAAATTAATCGCCCATCCTGACCTGGCCGGCAAAGGTGCCTATGAAACCACGGAAATATTACGGAATAAATACGGCAAAAAAGCGGCCGTGGCCTGTATCGGGCCCGCCGGTGAAATGCTCATGGCCAATGCCGGTATCGCAAACTGTGATGTGGAAGGCAGTGCCAGCCGCTACTGCGGCCGTGGCGGGCTGGGTGCGGTGATGGGCTCCAAGCGCCTCAAGGCAGTTGTTATTGATACAGCCAAGACCCGCGCCGATGATATCCATGACGAAGAAACATATAAAGCTGCCAGTAAAAAGTTCAGTAAAATGCTTAAGGACCATCCTGTTTGCGGTGAAGCACTGCCCAAGTTCGGCACCAATGTGCTGATGAATATTCTCAGTGAAGCGGGCGGTTTGCCGACGCGCAACTTCTCCGAGGGTCGTTTTGAACATGCCGATGCCATCGGCGGGGAGACATTGGCCAAAGTGTGTGAGGAGCGGGGCGGGGCAGCAACTCATCGCTGCATGACAGGCTGCGTTATCGGTTGTTCCAACTCCTATCCGCTGCCCGACGGCAGAGTGGTCTCCCCCATTGAATATGAGACTGCCTGGTCTTTTGGAGCGCATTGTGATATTAAAGATCTGGATGTTATTGCTGAATTAAACTGGCTGGCCAATGATATCGGCCTGGATACCATTGAAGCCGGCGGCGTTTTGGGCGTGATGATGGAAGCAGGAGTGATTCCCTGGGGCGACGGCAAACGGGCCATTGAAGTAATGGAAGAAATCCGTCAGGGGACTCCGCTGGGCAGAATTGCCGGGCAGGGTGCGGTCTATGCGGGGCAGGCTTTTGGTGTCACCCGTGTTGCTGCGGTGAAGGGTCAGCATATGCCGGCCTATGAACCGCGCACCGTTAAAGGTATGGGCGTAACCTATGCCACCACCCCCATGGGTGCCGACCATACAGCGGGTTACTGCGTAACTGCCAATATTCTTAAGGTGGGCGGCTTTGTGGATCCGCTAAAAGGGGAAGGACAGATCGATCTTTCCCGTAACCTGCAAATTGCCACAAACCTCATTGACGGTACTGGATTCTGTTTGTTTATCGCCTTTGCCGTTTTGGATGATGAGCAAGGCGTGCCCACCATAGTGGAGTTGATGAACGCCCGCTACGGCTGGAATCTGACCGTGGATGATGCGGTGAAGATGGGACAGCAGTCTCTGAAAGCGGAGAGGGATTTCAATATTCAGGCCGGCTTTACCAAAGAACACGACAGGCTGCCTGATTTCATGCTCAAAGAGAAACTGTCACCGCATGATATTCATTTCGATATCGGTGATCAGGAATTGGATACTTTGCATAATTACTAGCAACCAACGGGCCTGCAGCACAAAACTGCAGGCCCGTTTTCCGTTTGTGGAATATATTAATTAAAGGTTATGGGATGAAAACGATACAGGGTGGCAATCACATCATCGGGCTCTTTACCGCCATCTTGGCGTCCAGGCTGCAAAATGGGATCGCCGATTTGTGCCAGACCGTCTTCACCGTTACTGGAGTTGGCCAAAACATGATTGTTGGAGAGAATCAGCGGTTCACCGCTTTCCCGGTCATAAACAACGCCGCCAAATGTCCCTGCCGATACCTGGTAGTGGCCGATGCTCATCCCGGGCTTTGCCGGGCGCATCTTAACTTTCCTGTCCTGCGGGCCTTCAGTCCAGTACCTGTTGGTATCTGCAGTTAATAAGCCGCTCTCCACCACATCGGTAGGTACATGGTTTATAAACGGCGGTACCAAGTCCTCTGAGCGCAGGTTTTGCGGTGATACTTTTTTCTCTACCAGAACGGTCAGGCAGTGAGTGCCGGTATCTACGCCCGCCACCACTTTATGTCCGATACCGACGCCTACTACGTTGGAGAGCTTGAGCAGACTGTCTGCCCAAGATTCACAGATAGTTTGCAGGGACCGGTAGCTGTTCTCAGTATCCGGCCAGGAGTATTTATCTTCAGCGTCCAGCCGCACATTAAGGGCCAACAGTACTTCGGTAATGGGATGATATATTGTTGCTTTGGGTCCGCCGGCAAAGAGTAAGCCTACAGCGTGGTTTGCATTGTTTAAAAGCAGTGAACCGCTGTCTCCCGGCTCGCCCATTTTGCTGGTAATAATCTGATTGGTAAAACGGGCAGACTTGCCGGAACCAAAGCCCACGTTTACCGTAGCTCCCAGAGTGGTAATATGCCCCCGGCTAAAACCGGTGGAACGGCCGCTTTTTTGCACATTCATCCCCACCGTTGCTCCGGCCATGCCTCTGATTCTGCCAATACCCAAGATGCTGCTGTCCAGCAGATCAATGGAAACAGGTTTGGCAACCGCTGCATCTACCTGGTATTGTTTTGTTTCCAACACCCTCACCAAATACGTACCGCCGGGTAATTCCAGTTGGTAGTTGCCGTTGGCATCAGCTTGAGTTTCCGCCACCAAATCTCCTTTAACTGCACGAAAAACATCAATTTTAGCCCCGGGGATAGGGTGCCCGTCTTCATTCCTGGCCTGGCCGCGCAGTGTCTTTCCCCCGACTTTGCAGTTATTTGCAGCTTCACCGGCAATCCAGACAAAATCCTTTTTTTTCATCTATCTTCCTCCTGTTTTAATGAGCTTTGTGGTTGATACATAGTACACTACAGAGAGGAAGGCGGTGAAAATTTTTTTGAAATAAAAGGAAAGCGCCATTTAAAACAGAAATATTATATTTCAGAAGAAAATGGGGTGATGGCTTGCGCACCAAGCTTCTTGCTTTGGCGGATTTAGCGCAGAAGGAGCAAAAAGAAATATATATTGTGGGGGGCTTTGTCCGGGATGCGCTGCGCGGCATCCCTTCCTGGGATGTGGATTTGGTTGTGACCGAAGAGGCGGAACAGTTTGCCAAGCGTGCTGCCTGGCGCATGCGGGGCGAGTATGAAATGCTTGATTCCCAGTCACAATACTCCCGCATTTTTCTTGTTGCTTCCGACGGGCGTCCCTTTTCCCTGGACCTGACACTGGTGCATGGGGGAAAGCTGGAAGATGACTTAAAGCGCCGTGACTTTACTGTTAACGCCATGGCCGTATCACTGAATAACTATCTTCATGCCCCTGACTGGCAAGAGTCTGTTATAGATCCATGCGGAGGAAAAGAAGACCTGCATGTTGGCCGTCTCCGGTTAACAACGGAGGAATGCATTCTCAGGGATCCGGTACGGTTGTTTCGTTCTGCCCGCTTCCTTTTACGCTTAGGGTTGCAGTTTTGTCCGGATACATTGGCTGTGCTCAAAAAAAATGCTGGGCAGATTCGCTATGCACAGAAAATGAAGCTTTCCATGGAGTTGTTTCAACTGCTTGCCCAGCCTTATGCAGCGGATGGTATGAAAATCCTCCAGGATGAACTGGACGTGCTGACCCACTTTTTCGCTCCTTTTGCCCGGATGAACCAGGTTATTGTGGAAGGAGAAGCAGTTTTTGCCCACGGTTTGGAAGTTTGCCGGGCACTGGAAAAAATATTGGGTGAAAATTATTGTTTAACCTCAGAGCTATTACACAAGTTGCATGCCCATCTGAGGCAAAAAGTTGCCGGAAACAGGCCCCGTCTGTCTTTTTTGCGCCTGGCGTGTATTTTACACGACATAGGCAAGGTGGATGGAGTGCAGTGTGAGCGAGCCAAGCAGTCCTTTAACCATGAAATTGCGGCGGAAGCATACATTGGAAGCTTGGCACAGCGGCTGTGTTTTACCCAGGAGGAAGAAATGTACCTGATCCGCCTGATCTGCAACCATTCCCGCCCACTGTATACCAGAGAAGTTGATTTGGGTGCCAACTTGCGGTTTTTCCGGCAGTTTGGCGATACGGTGCCGGAATTAGTCCTGCTTAGTATGGCGAACCTGGTAGCGCGCCATGGCATGGATGCAATGCGATGCAGAGAACTGAGCTGTTTGCTGGATGATTATTTTGCCGGCAAGTATGCCACTTTACCGGAGCCTGTAATTTCTGCCAGAGAAATTATGGAGTTTTTTAATCTGCCTCCGACACGGGCTATTGGCAAATATTTGGAAGCGGTTTATGCCGCTCAACTGGAAGGCCGGGTAAAAAACAGCGGGGAAGCGCTGTCTCTTGTTTCAATTTTGCTGGAAGCCCGTAATAAGGGCGGTGAAGACACTTAAACAGTGAACGGAGGGGTTGCGGTGGGACTGCGTCTGCCATGGGAAAAAACAGAAGAACAGTTACTGTGTTTTGCGTCCGTAGACGTCTTGTCTTTACCACAAAGCGGAAGCCGTCCGGTTTTGGGGCGGGATAACCGTGTGCAGACAACACATAATACCGGACTGGAAACCGTTGCGCTCCCTCCGGAGAGTAAAGGTGATGGTGGTGGCTACAGCTTTCTGAATAAGCTGGGATTGGATAAAACAAAAAAAGAATTTATCAATGGAATACAGGCCTTAGCGGATAAAGACTTAAAAAAAGCTGCCGGGTTTTTCCGCCATGTTGTAAGCAGAGACGATGCCCTGGCCGATGCACAGTTTGCCTTGGCTCTTTGCGGCCAAAACCCCCAGGAACAACTGCAAGCAATAGACAGAGCCTGGTTACAGCAAACAAAGTTTACACAAATGTTCAAGAAAACAGGGGTGCAGCTCTGTGCCACCTTTATTGCCTGTGACGGAAAACAAATGCGTATTATGAACGACCATCCAGGTTTGGAAATTATCACTGCGGAAATATATCAAAACCATGGAAAACTGGAGGCGGCCCAGCGGGTACTGGAGATATCACAGCATGCGGATTTGGATATTTTCCGTTTCTCCCGCGGGGAATGCCTGTACAGATTACACCGCTATGAAGAGGCCATCGATCTGTTGCGCAGGTTAAATGATAATCCGGGACTGGCAGCACCTGCCTGTTATTTGATGGGCCTTAGCCTGGAAGCTTTAGGGTACATCTCCACAGCGGTTCAGGTGTATCGTAATTGCCTGAAAACAGAAACCTACAGCACACGGCTGGAAATGGCCATGCGCATTCGCCTGGTGGTACTGTTGGAACAGGAAGAAAAGCAATGGATGGCACAGCGTGAGCGTGACCGGTTAGCTGCCCTGCAAAGCGCCGCAGATAACGAAAAAGGGACCGGCCTGAAATAACTCAGACCAGTCCCTTCCTTATTTCCAGACAACGAACCTCTCCTTGTCTGGTTTTTAGGTTAGAGGTTTTTGACCACCAGGTCGCCTACTTCCTGGGTGTTATAACCCATTCTGCCGGCGGCCAGGCTCTTGATGTGAGACTCGCATACTGTCATGATGGATTTTTCCACCCGTGCTGCAGCGTCGGCTTCCCCGATGGTATCCAGCATCATGGCAGCGGCACCGATGGCGGCCAGCGGGTTAACCACATTCTGTCCTGTGTATTTGGGAGCGGAACCACCGATGGGCTCAAACATGGAGACACCTTCCGGATTAATGTTCCCGCCGGCGGCAATACCCATGCCGCCCTGAATCATGGCGCCCAGGTCGGTGATAATGTCTCCGAACATGTTCTCAGTGACAATAACATCAAACCATTCCGGGTTTTTAACCATCCACATTACTGTGGCATCCACGTGGGCATAATCGCGGGTAATTTCCGGGAATTCCTTTTCCCCGATTTCATGGAAGGCGCGCTCCCATAAATCAAAGGCATAGGTAAGTACGTTGGTTTTACCACACAGGGTTAGCTTTTTGTCCTTATTGCGCTTCATGGCATACTGGTAAGCATAGCGCAGGCAGCGGTCCACCCCTTTGCGGGTGCAGATGGATTCCTGCACGGCAATCTCATCGGGCGTTCCTTTACGCAAAAATCCGCCGGCACCGGCATACTGACCTTCGGTGTTTTCCCGGACCACCACAAAGTCAACATGCTCCGGACCCTTGTCTTTAAGAGGTGTTTCCACACCGGGGTAGAGCTTAACCGGACGCAGGTTGATGTACTGGTCCAACTCGAAGCGAAGGCGCAGAAGCAGCCCTTTTTCCAGGATACCCGGCTTTACATCGGGATGACCGATGGCGCCCAGATAAATGGCGTCAAACTGGCGGAGCTCGTCCACCACACTGTCGGGGAGAACTTCCCCTGTCCGCTTGTAGCGTTCTCCGCCCAGGTCATAATGTGTATAGTCCAGTTTAAAGCCTGCGGATTCACCTACAGCATCCAAAACTTTCAGGCCTTCACGGACAACTTCCGGGCCGGTCCCGTCACCCGGGAGAACAGCAATTTTGTACATAGTAAAACCTCCTATTCCCTTGCAATATACTGTTGTTTATACTGATAAAAAATTATAACACTTTCTTCACAGATTGTGAAGACGGTAACCAGTATAAAAAAACACGCACTAAAAACGCGTATTCTTTATTTTAATACAAAATGGGACAAAAGGGAAGTACCGGGTTGAAAGGAATTAACCGGGACCACCGCGAATGTAGTGAGTAAAAGCCATGAGGAAGGTTATTTATGAGAAACCTGTTCTCTCCTCTGTTTGCCCGAATAAAAAAAAAATATGTACGGTTCCCGGTAAGCTGCGGCATTGTCCCGGAGATATTCAGCCCGACCCAATCATGTTATTCCCGGGCACAGGAAAACACGGTTCTGTCCGCCACCTATACCGGCGCCGGGCAGTTGGAATCTTTTTTAAACAACCCCCACCTGCCGGATGTGGTGTGCATCGCAGCTTCCTCTGCCCAACGCTCCGGTGAGGAGTTTGCCCAGGCAATACAAACAGCGCGGCAGGAATCAATCCCGGTAATTGTCACGGAAACAGAAGCGGTGCTGGCCGCCCTGGGTTTGCCGCCTTTGCGCGGTGAAGAACTGGGCAAGGCTCTTACAGACATGGGTTTTGATCTGCGTCCGGAAGCTTCGGTTTGCCCCGAAGCTTCTCTGGCGGCCATTACCGGCTATTTTTACCTTAATAATGAGTATGAGATAGTGGGCCGAAACAAGAACGTGGTGCCGCTTTTGTTGGAAGAGCACCCGTTATTTTCCTTTGTCCGGCGGATTCCCTACGGTGAAGTGGCCACCTATGCCGAAGTGGCCAAGGAGCTTGGTTTGCAGTGGAATGAGCGGATGGTAATGACCCACCTGCGCCGCCTGCCGGCGGGAGCCGATGTTCCCGGGCACCGCCTGGTGGACCGCGACGGCAGGCTAAGCGAGATTTATCCCGGCGGTGTTTCTTCACAGCGAGAGAGGCTAAAGTGGGAGCTGGTGCCCTTTGCCGACCGGGAACATGTTTTCTTGGAACGAGCCAGATGGACCCGGACCAAATACCGGCCGCTCACCAATTATCTGCGGCATGCCACCGCAGAGGTGTCCTTTCTGGAGATGCATCTGTCGGAAATAGAGCAGGTTATCGGGGCACCACTGCCTAAAGCAGCCAGGCGGCTTGGTACCTGGTGGAAAGACGATAAACCTCATTCCTGGATCTGGCAGGAGGCGGGATGGAAGGTTACCGGTGTGAACCTGCAGCAGGAGATGGTAGCTTTTATGAGAATGGATTCTCTTAACTGAAATTGCGGAGGCGACAAATGAGAATACTGCATCTGGCCGATTTGCATCTGGGCTGGCGTCCCAACTTTCTGGGGTCAAAAAACGAAGAGCGCGGCAGGGAACGGGACAACTTCCTTACCCGTGCCGTGGACTTCGCATTGGATAAAAAAAATGAAATATCTGCGGTGCTGATTGCCGGTGATTTATTTGAAACCCACCGGCCACCGGCAGAGCTTTTGGAATATGTACTTTCTCAACTAAACAGGCTGGTGGAGAATAATCTTTATCTGGTGACGGTACCGGGTAACCATGATGAGGTATCTTATCAGGATTCAGTCTATAAAACCGCACAGAAACGCTGGCCCGGTGTTTTGGTTCTAAATCCAAATCCGGCTGAAATTGCCCGCCTGGAAAAAGACGGCCGGCAAATTGCTTTCTACGGTTTGGCCTATAGCGCCGGGCTGACACGGACTTCGCCACCACTGCAGGAATTTCCAAAGGGAGATGCCCACATTCATGTGGGCATCTTTCACGGCAGCCTCAACTGGGATGCCGGTGACCGTAGCCTGCCCCTTTCCGGTGAGGCCCTGTCCCAATCCGGCTATCATTGCGTGGCGCTGGGGCATATCCATCAGCATTCAGTACGTTACCTGGGGCAAACGGTGGCCTGTTATGCCGGAGCACCGGAAGCAAAACACTTTAGCGACCCGGGCTGCGGTACACTGACCATTCTTAACCTGGGCGAGTCCACCTCGGTGGAAACTGTGGACGCCCAGTGTCGTCCCTGTCTAACCTGCAAGGTGGATGTGTCGGAGCTGGACAGTCCACAGGAAGTGGAGAAACTGGTGGAAAGCCAGGCCGATTCCCGGGCTATGCAGCGTATTGTCTTAACCGGTGTGGCCAATTTTCAGATAGATGCGCAGGTTTTGCAGGAGAAATTTGCGCATCTGTTTTATCATCTGGAAATAAACGGCGACAATGTGTTTCTTGATGACGCAGTTATTGAGCGGTTGGCTGCGGAACCCACTATCCGCGGCTATTTTGTGCGCAGCATGCAGGACAGGTTAAAGCAGTCAAAAGAAGAAGAGGAGCGGGAAGTGGTTCGCCGTGCCCTGTTACGCGGTGTGGCGGCACTGGGGGGAGGTGCGGTTTTATGAGCATAACCTGGCTGTCCGTCACTCTGTCTGGGTTTGGCCGCTACCGTGAAGAAACTACGTTTCGCTTTGCCCCCGGGGTCAATGTGTGCCTTGCCGGCAACGAAGCGGGCAAAACCACACTGGCCGCCGGTTTGGCCGCGATCATTTACGGTTTGCCCGCCACCGCAGATCCCCGGGCCTTTGGCCAGGGACGTTACAAAAACTGGGACGATCCGGCCCGCTTTGCCGGGGAGCTTAATCTGCAGGCAGGTACACAACAATACCGGATCCTGCGTAACTTTGCCAACAATCGCGTCAGCCTGCAGCGTCTCATTGACGCCAAGTGGCAGGAAGAGGTGGGCGGGGAACACAAACCCGGTGCCAGAAAACCCAATCTGGCTTATGAAAAAAAAATAACCGAGCTTTTGGGTATCAACAGCCGTGAGCTGTTTATGGCCACCTTTTTTGTGGGACAACCCCTCCCGCAGGATGAAAATATAAACCCGGAGATTCAGCAGCTTATATCCGGCTCCGGTGCCCATTACCGTGATGCGCTGGATTCCCTTTTAGCACAGGCTAAAGCCATTACCCGTTATACCGGGCGGCTGGGCCTTACCGGCCAGGATATGCGCAACCATCGTGAGTTGGAGTTGTTGGAAGATGAAATTGCCACGGTGGGGCAGGCGGTTAAAGACAGTGAGGAAACACTGCTCTCTTTGCAGAACACTTCAGAAGAGCTGTCAATGCTGCGCAGGAAACGTGAATTGCAGTCCGAAGAGTTGCAGAAAAAAGAAGAAATGCTCTCTGGCTGGCAAAAATGGCGGAACCTGCGGGAGAGGTACACCGATTCCCTGCAGCGCCAAAATGTGCTGAGCATGGCTGTGGAGCAGGGAAAAAAGCTGCAGGGGGATATACAGGAAAAAAAGAAGCGGTTAAATCTGATTATGCCCGGGGACTGCCAGGATGCAGAAGAAATGCCGGACTTTGCTACCCTGGGACCAACGCCACAGCAAACGGTGGAGGAGGCAGAGAAGGCGGCAAAACGGCTGCACTCAGACTGGCAAACATTTTTGGCGGACTTGGAGCAGCTTGATTTGCTGGAAAGCCGCCTTGCCGGTGATTATTCCCTGTTTGAGGAAGCGGAGCCCACACTGTTGGAACAGTTGGCAGCATATAACGCCCTGCGCTACCGGTTGGAAACGGAAAAATCCAAAGCAGCCGCAGATTTCCAGCGGTTGCGCCGGCTGGAAGAGGACTGGCGGGCCGCCCTGGAGGATTTTGACGCAGAGTTTGCCGACCTGGCTGATCTGCCGGAAAACGCAGCCGAGCTCATTGACAAGAAGCTGCAGCTTTTAAATAAAATGCGGCGGGAAAAAGAAATAAAAAGACCGACAGGCAAGTCCTGGCTTCCGGCTACCGCTGCGGCGGCGCTTATGGGAGGAGCGGCCTTCTGGCTTTCCCGGGTAATTTGGCTGTCTGGTGCAGTGGCTGCCGCCACTGCTTTTGTGGTGCTGTATATCCTGGCACAGATAAAAAGAAACCGGCAGGCTGCTGCCGGAAAAAAAAGCCTGGGTGAACTTGATGGCTGCCTACAGCAGGTGGATGCACAGCTGGGGCAGCATGCTTTTGACGATGAAGCTGCCCTTGGCGAATTACGTGTGCGCCTAAAACAGCGCCAACGTGCAACTGCCCGGGTAGAGGAGATGGCCGAAGCTCTGCCCCCTGCCCATGCCAGGGAAGCACTGGCTGTGGCCCGGGAGAGTGCGGATAATGCGTATCATTCTTTTCTGGAACAGGCCGAACCGTTTCTGCGCAGCTTTACCGACATTGAAACAGCCTATGAATCCTGGCGGGACATGCTGCGCAAAGCAGCCACTTTGCGGGAGAGTGTGGCCTCCTTTGTTCGCAGGCAGGGAGCTGAAGTGGAGCCCGGGCAGCTAATGACGCTATCCCCCGCTGAGCTTTCGTACCCCTGGCCTGTTTTGGCCTCATTGGCCGGTGTATATGATTCGCGGGCCCAAACTGCGGAGACGTTAATGTCCTGGCTTGACCAAAGGGATGCTGCCTGGTGGCAAAAAGCAATAAACGATGCCATAAAGTTTGCGCAGACTCAACAGGAAGCCACAGAGCTTTTACAAGAGATACAAAACTGCCGGCAGGAACTGTCCGGTTTACTCAGTGCTCACGGTGCGGCGGATTTAGGGCAGTTGCAAAATGTCCTCACCGATGCCACCAACCGCGCAGTCCGTATCCTGCAAGATTGGGAGCAGGTCATTGAAGCACATCCCGGCCTGCCCGGCACCGGGGAGCAGGATCCGCATAATTTAGCTGAATTTTCCCGTGACCTGGAAGCTGAAACTGCACGGCTGCGGGACGAAGATGCCCGGCTGCATGAAACAATCCGCCAGCTGGAAATTGTTCAGTCCCGACTGCAGGGAAAGGCTCCGCAAAACCTGGCTGCTTTACAGGAAAGGCAAAGAGATTTGACGGAAAAACGTGGGCGCCTGCAGCGTGAAAAGGCGGCCCTAAAACTGGCGTATACGGAACTTTCGGACGCCATCCACAATTTTTCCAGTTCTTATAGGCAAGAGCTGGCACAGAAGTCCAGTGAAATATTTTGCCGTATTACCGGTCAACGAGAGAGAAAATTGGAGCTGGATGAGCACTTTAACATCGGCGTTACAGAGGAGGGAAGATCCGTTTCCCCGGCTCAGTTAAGCCAGGGAACCCGTGATCAGCTCTACATTTCCCTGCGCCTGGCCATTGCCGATTTACTGGCGGCCGATGTCCGGCTGCCCTTTATCCTGGATGACCCTTTTTTAAACTGGGATGAAAACCGCCTGGAGATTATCGGCACTACCCTGGCACAAATTGGGCAAAGCCGACAGGTGATTCTACTATCCCACCGGCAGGAGTATGCTCACTGGGGTACACATTGTCAAAAAAGTTAATGCTGGAGGAAAATATGACGGTACGGTTTATTCTGGGGCGCGCCGGTAGCGGCAAAACACAGCGCTGCCTGCAAAGCATTGCCCATTACAGTAAGACAGAACCCATGGGGCCACCAATTATTTTTCTGGTGCCGGAGCAGGCCACCTTCCAGATGGAACGGGAACTGGCCCAGATGTGCGGCGGCGGCACCTTCAGGGCACAGGTGCTGTCCTTTCGCCGACTGGCTTACCACCTGCTGCAGTCCAAAGGAGGCCTGCCGCCGGTAATGAGTGAATTGGGCCGGCAAATGGTGCTGAGGCGCCTGCTGCAGGAGAGCCAGGCGGAGCTGACCATTTTTGGCCGTGCGGCACAGCAACCCCGTTTTTGTGAGCAATTGGCTGTACAAATACGTGAGTTGAACAATTACCTTGTTTCTCCGGAAATGCTAAAAAATCAGGCCGCATCACCTGAAACCGGGGAAGCGTTGCGCAGCAAATTATCGGATTTGTCCACCGTTTTTGCCGCCTACCGTACTTTTACCGCCGGTAGCTTTATGGATCCCGAAGATACTTTGGCTATATTGGCTGCTGCGGTGGAGGAAGGGGCCCTGCCCGCCGGAACCCGTGTCTGGGTTGATGGTTTTGCCGGCTTTACTCCGCAGGAATTTCAGGTGCTGTCAGCCCTGTTTTCAACGGCGGAACATGTAGAGGTGGCTTTATGCCTGGATCCACGGCATATCCCGGCCCAACCGCAGGAGGATGAATTGTTTCATCCCACCCTGGAGACCTATCTGCAGCTGCGCCGTTTGGTGGGAGAAGCGGGTGTGCCGGCGCTGCCGCCGGAGCAGCTGCCCCTTGATGAGAAGCAGACCCGCTTTGCCCACAGTGAAGCGCTGCAAGTTTTGGAAGCCGGCTTTGGCCGTTTACCGGTGGAGAGCTATCCGCGGGAAGCGGAGGAAATTCGGTTGGTCACTGCCGCCGGCACCCGTGCCGAGGTGGAGGCGGTGGCGTGCGATATTTTGCATCTGGTGCGGGAGAAGGGCTGGCGTTTTCGCGATATCGGAATGATTCTGCGGGATTTCTCCCGCTACCACGACTTGGTGGCCGCCATTTTCCAAGAGTATCAGATTCCTTTTTTTGTGGATGAGCGGCGCAGTGCTACGCACCATCCACTGGTGGAGTTTTTACGCTCCGCCCTGGACGCGGCCCAGGCCAACTTTGCCCTGGAACCGGTGCTACAGTTATTAAAGACCGATCTGCTGCCCATTTCCAGGGAAACGGCAGATAAGCTGGAAAATTACGCCCGTGCCCATGGGATCCGCGGCAGTCGTTGGCTGGACGGCAAGCCATGGTCTTTTCGCCTGCGCCTGTCGCTGGACGAATCCCGGGACACTGCCACAGAGACAGATGCTCATCTGGAAGAAATAAATGAAGGCAAGACTGTTTTTGGCCGGATTTTTACTCCCTTTAACAGGCAGGTTGGCGGTTCGGCCAGGCCGGCAGCTGATTTTTGCCGTGCTATCTGGGCTTTGCTGGAGAGTACGGATGCTGAATTACAGCTGCAAAACTGGTCTGAGGAGGATGCCAATCCGGCCACTGCGGCCCAACACCGACAGGTGTGGAGCGGAGTTGTTGAACTGCTGGAACAGATTGTCTCTACCCTGGGTGAGCGCCAAATCAGCCTGCAGGAGTTTAGTCAGATACTGCAGGCCGGCCTGGAAGCGCTAACTTTGGGTTTGGTGCCGGCGGGTCTGGATCAGGTAATTGTTGGCAGCGTGGAACGCTCCCGCCAGCCCCGGTTGCGTGCGGCGTACGTGCTGGGGCTCAGTGAAGGAGATTTTCCAGCTCGCCTGAAAGAAGAAGGGCTGTTGGCCGATGAAGAGCGGGAAGCTCTGCAGGAAAACGGGGTGGATCTGGCCGTTACCAAACGGCAAAAACTTTTCCATGAACAATACTTATCCTATATTGCCCTGACCAGAAGCTCTGAGTATCTTTGGGTCAGTTGCCCTCTGGCCGATGAAGAGGGAAAAGCCAAACGTCCTTCCGCCTTGTTTAATCGTCTGCGGGAAACGTTTCCATATAACGATGTGCACTTCTTTGGCAATACACCGGACAGCAAAGAGGATCTCCATGCGCTGGCCGGTGCTGAAAAAAGTGCTGCCGCCCTGCTCTTGCAGGCCGGTGGTGTGGCGGCCGGCGGCGCTATGTCCGATTTTTGGGCTGCTGCCTACAATGAAGCTTTGTCGATACCCCAGGTGTACAACCGGATGAGAATGCTTTGGCCCTCCCTTACTGAAAGAAACCATATTGCACCGCTTCCGGCGGAGACGGTACTGGAGATATTGGGGACAGAACTAAAAAGCAGTGTCTCCCGCCTGGAGCAGTTTGCCCGCTGTCCCTTTGCCCATTTTGCCCGCTATGTGCTGCGTCTGCAAGAGCGCCACGAATTCCGGGTGGAGGCGCCGGAGATGGGAAATTTCTTTCACCATGCGCTGCGATTATTTGCCGAGAGCTTACAGGCTGAAGGGTTGGACTGGGCACAGTTGGAGACCGAAGAGGCCCAGGCGCGAATGAATTCCATAGTAGAAGAGCTTATTCCCCGCTTGCAGGGCGAAATCCTGTTGTCTTCTGCCAGGATGAGATATCTGGCCGAGCGTCTCAAAGAAACACTGGCCCAGGCGGTGGCAGCGCTTACTGAACATGCCCGTCGCAGTCAATTTAAGACGGTGGCGGTGGAGATGTCTTTTGGCAGCGGTAAAACTCCGGCCTGGCAGCTGCGATGCGGCCAAACTCAACTGAAGCTATACGGTCAGATTGACCGTATTGATCTGGCTGAAGCGGAAGGAAAAGCCTGGCTGCGGGTTATCGATTATAAAAGCACCCCCATAGAGCTTAAACTCTCCGATGTCTGGCACGGCCTTTCCCTGCAGCTTCTGGCTTATCTGGCGGTGGTAAAAGAGAATGCCCGGGCCTTTAGTGCTCTGCCGGCGGAGAGTGCCGGTGCACTGTATTTTGGTATCCATAAACCTTATGAGCGGCTGGACAACCCGCCGCCGGAGGCAGTGACGCAAAAACCGCCCAAACTTGACGGCCTGATGCTGGCCGAACCCAAAGTGCTGGATTTAATGGGCGGCCCGGAAATGGTACGTGCCGGCCTTAAAAGAGACGGTTCTTTTACGCAGCTGTCCCGCGTGGCAGATGCTGAGCAAACAGAAGCTCTTTTTACTTATCTCAGAGAAAAATTGGTTGAGCTGGCTCGTGAAATAACAAGCGGCAGGGTGGAAGCGGCTCCCTTTAAAAAAGCAGACGGCAGCCGGGCCTGCACCTTTTGTCCGTTTATGCCCGTCTGCCGCTTTGATGTGTCTATGGAGGGAAATCGTTACCGACACCTTAGCGCCCTGTCGCACAGACAGGTGCTGGAGCTTGTGAGCGGCAGTTATGAGGGAGGTGAAGCCTGTGGGCAATCTTTGGACGGATGAACAACTGGAAGCCATTGAAACCACCGGGTGTAACCTGCTGGTTTCCGCTGCCGCCGGCGCCGGTAAAACTGCGGTGCTGGTGGAGAGGATAATACGGCTGCTGTGCCATGAGGAAAACCCGCTGGATATTGACCGGCTTTTGGTGGTGACTTTTACCGAAGCCGCTGCAGCAGAAATGCGTGAACGTATTAGCGCCGCCATGGAAGAAAAAATTGCCCACTCGGGCCGCGGGGATTTGGCCCGGCAACTATCCCTGGTCAATGGCGCTTCCATTTCCACGCTCCATTCCTTCTGTCTGGATATAATTCGCCGCTATTTTTACCTGCTGGACATGGACCCCGGCTTCCGGGTGGCCGATGAAAGGGAGGCGCAAATGCTGCAGCAGCAGGTCTTGGACCAGCTGCTGGAAGACGCTTTTCAATCTGGTGATGCTGCTTTTCATGAACTGGCGCACCGCTATGGCGGAAAAACCGCAGATGAAGGGCTGGGCCGTTTGATACTGCGGCTGTATCGCTACACATGGAGTAACCCCTGGCCGCGGCAGTGGTTGGCGGAGGCTGCGACAGCTTTTAATGTGCCGGAGGGCGTGGAGACCGAAGAAGGCCTGGAAAAATGGCTGCCGCCGCTAAAGGAGCATCTTGGCCTTAGCCTGGCTCATGCCAAGTCCTCGCTTCAGCGGGCAGGCAAGCTGTGCAACCGCCCCGGTGGTCCGCTGGCCTATGAGAATCGCCTCCTTGAAGATTTGGAGCAGGTAGAAAACCTGGAAAGTCTGGTGGCCGGTTCCTGGGATGCGCTGCGTGAGGCGTGGCAAGGCTTGGATTTCAAGCGGCTGCCGGCGGTAAAAGACTGCGATGAAGAATTAAAGGAACAGGTGCAGGCGCTGCGCAAAAAGGCCAAAGAAGCGCTGAGTAAAATAGGCAAGACTTTTTTTGAGCGCTCTGCGGCGGACTACCTGAGGGAAATCGGGGAGCTTGCTCCGCTCATTGAAGTGTTGACCTCTCTGGTGGCCCGCTTTGCCGGGGAATATGGACAGGCAAAGAAAATGTACGGATTATTGGATTTTAATGATTTGGAACATCACTGCCTGCAAATCTTAATGGCGGAAGATGCTCCCCCCGGTGAGATTATCCCTTCAGAGGCGGCGCGGGAGGTGCGTGCCCGCTATGAGCATGTGTTGGTAGACGAATATCAGGACATAAACCCGGTACAGGACGCCATCCTTACTCTGGTATCCCGTCAGGGAGAAACTACCCCCAACCTGTTTATGGTGGGAGATGTAAAGCAGAGCATTTACCGGTTTCGGCTGGGGGACCCGGGTCTTTTTCTGGAGCGGTACAGGCGCTACCCTGCAGAAAAAGGAAAAAAGGAGCGTAAGCTGCTGCTTAGCAAAAACTTCCGCTGTCGGCACGGTGTTGTCACAGCGGTAAACTATCTGTTTCGCCAGTTAATGACCACACAGGCGGCAGAATTGGAATATGACCGGGAGGCGGAATTGGTATGCGGGGCACATTATCCAGAGCCCTCCCAGGAGTGCAAAATTTCCGGCCTGGTGGATGTGCATCTGTTGGAAAGAGAACAAGACGGGGACCATGACCGGCAGGGTGACGATGAAGGAGAAGATCTGGATGCGTTGGAGCGGGAAGCTACGGTAATAGC
The DNA here is from genome assembly GCF_000174415.1 of Dethiobacter alkaliphilus AHT 1. Lineage (NCBI taxonomy): Bacteria > Bacillati > Bacillota > Dethiobacteria > Dethiobacterales > Dethiobacteraceae > Dethiobacter > Dethiobacter alkaliphilus. Next base: position 201,180 of record NZ_ACJM01000002.1, on the reverse strand, counting down.
CGGGCAGATTCTGGTGCTTCTTAATGGCCCGGACGGAGCAAGGTATGTTTTTGACAAGGAGGAAAAAGCATATCGCCCGGTCACTTACCGGGACATTGTAATTTTGCTGCGTGCTACATCCAACAGCGCCAACCGCCTGGTGGAGATTTTGGCCCGTCATGGAATTCCTGCCTATGCCGACTTATCCAGCGGGTATTTTGCCGCCACTGAAGTGGAAACCATGCTATCGCTTTTGCAGGTGGTGGACAACCCGCGGCAGGATATACCACTGGCTGCTGTACTGCGCTCTCCTTTAGTGGGGCTCACCGTGGAAGATTTGGCTGCGGTGCGGCAGGCCGGGGAGAGAAACGATGATTTCTTTGACGCGGTGCTGGCCGCATCCCAGCAGCAATTTCCGGGCCTGTCGGAAAAACTCACCGATTTTCTGACCACCCTGGAGCGGTGGCGCACTTTGGCACGGCGGGAAACGCTGGCCACATTTATTACTGCTGTTTATCGGGAAAGCGGCTACAGTGACTATGTGGCGGGATTGCCGGACGGAGCTCAAAGGCAGGCCAATCTCCGCGCCCTTTTTTCCAGGGCCAGGCAGTTTGACCGTTTTGCCCGGCAGGGTTTGTTCCGTTTTCTCTCCTTTATCGAGCAGCTGCGCCGCTCCGGTGAAGACCTGGGTACTGCCCGGGCGCTGGGGGAAAAGGAAAACGTGGTCCGCATTATGAGTATTCATAAATCAAAAGGCCTGGAATTTCCGGTGGTGATTCTCGGTGATTTGGGCAAAACCTTCAACTTCCAGGATCAGCGCTCCGAAATGCTGGTACATCGCCGGCTGGGGTTGGGCCCGTTAATTGTGGAGCCGGAAAAGAAGCTCCGTTACCCCTCATTGCCATATCTGGCCCTAAAAATAATGGGTGAAGCAGAAACCAGGGCTGAAGAAATGCGTGTTCTCTATGTGGCACTGACCCGGGCGCGGGAACAGCTGATTTTGGTTGGCTCAGCCCGGGGACTGGACAAGCATCTGGAGTCCTGGCGCCAACTATTGGCACACTGCGGTGAACAATTACCTGCGTCCGAACTTACCCGGGCGCGGACTTATTTGGACTGGCTGGGAAGGGCGCTGATCCGCCACGGCGATGTGGAGGGCAGGACAGAAACTTATACCTGGCAGGCCGGTGAAGAATCACGGTTCCGCCTGACTGTCTGGGACAGGGAAAGTTTAAGCGAAATTGCAGTTAAACGGGAAGGGGAAGAAGAATATACTAAACGGGATGCTATTTTATCCCTGCGGCGCGTAAAGGTGGACACGGCAGATGATTTGCGGGAGGAAATCCGCACCCGTCTGGCTTATAAGTATCCCTATGCCCGTTTGGATTTGCCGGCCAAACTTTCCGTCAGTGAACTAAAGCGAAGATTTAGTGAACTGGAGGAGGAGGAAGGTGAGAAAAAGGCATTTACTCCCACCAGTTGGTCCCGCCCTGCCTTTATACAGCAAAAAGCCGGACTTAGTCCGGCAGAACGGGGCATCCTGTATCATCAGGTGCTGCAGCATCTGGACCTGTCCCTGTCTCTGGATGAAAGGGGGATTGAGGGCCAAATCCATTACCTGCAAAAGGCCGGAGTGTTGGCGGAGGAAGCAACTGATTATCTGGATCCGGGCCTGATTGCAGCGTTCTTCACCAGCGAAGCAGGGCGGGTGGTGCAGAAGTACCGCAGTGAGGTATACCGGGAATGGCCCTTCACCCTGTCATTGCCGGCAGCGGAGATTGCCACAGGCAACGGGGACGAATCGCTGATTATACAGGGAATAATTGATTTGTTGGTCCGTACACCCCAGGGTTTTGTGGTGATTGATTATAAAACGGACCGCCTTCCCGGCGGAGGCCTTAATGAACTGGCAAAGCGCTACGAGGAGCAGCTGCGCTACTATGCCAGGGCTGTGGAAACAATTCTGTCCGTCCCTGTTTGCGGGGCCTATCTGTATGCTTTTGCGGCCGGGGAGTCTGTGCGTGTTTTTTAGCTACTAGATTTCTTACGGATATATTAAGTTCTTTTTGGTCTTTTACAGGTGAGAGGATTTAAGCGTAATTAGGCGAATTTAAAAGGTTAACCAAAATTTATACAGATGAGGTGAGGAACATGTTCAATAAAATCGTTGTGGCTACCGATGGCTCAGAGCGTTCCCTGCGCACCGCAAAAGTGGCCGGCAACCTGGCCTGCAAGCATCCCGGTTGTGCAGTTTATGTGCTGCACGTATTCCATGAACTGCCTACTTTTGTAACCTCCATGCTGGAAAACGCCAACATTCATTATGGCAGCCAAATGAAGGAAAACGCCAAAGAAGTGTTTAACAAGACCATTGAAGCCATGGAAATTAATATCGATGAAGTGGAAGTACACACTATTTTGGAATATGGAAAGCCGGCGAAAAAAATCATTAAGTTGGCCAAAGAAGTGGAGGCAGACCTGATTGTCATTGGTAACTCCAATATTTCCGAAGCCGAAGAGTTCCTCACCGGTTCCGGCATCAGCCATAAAGTCCTTCATAAAGCTCCCTGCCATGTTTTAATAGTGCAAAGTGATGACAAGAAATAATTATCTTTGAATGCAACGAACCGGTCTGCTGGCAGACCGGTTCGGCTTATTTTTTTAGTTTGTATTATTATTTTTGCTGCGGTCTCCGGACAACCTGTCTCGCCCCGAGATTTTGCGTTAAGCCCGCCGGCTTTGGGCGGTGGTCCGACCGGAAGCAAGGTTCATTGCTGCAATTGTAGTGCATCTATTGCAACATTGGTTAGATTTATTTGTCATGCCACCACCTCCAGTCCCGATTCTTTATTCTTGTCTTGCTTCAATTAAAGTATAGCATACCATTATTTGTAAATCAACAGCTTCAGCAGAGATTATTTCAATAAGGCTTACTTTGATTATAGTCCTACTCTATGAAGAGCATTATTAATGAATTGACAAATAGACAGAATCGTCTTATAATGGGTGAAAATCCAATAGTAGCCATGGGGTGCCGCATTTGCGGAGAATAGGGAATCGGGTGAGAATCCCGAACGGACCCGCCACTGTAACCGGGGAGAAACCGCCAAATCCACTGTCCCAACAGGATGGGAAGGAGGCGGGGACAGAGAGCCGGAAGTCAGGAGACCTGCCACATGCGCTTAATGAACAGGATGATGGTAAAGTCCTCGAGCATGTTTTTTTGCTTGAGGACTTTTTTATTTGTAAAGAAAAAGGAGGACATAGCATGGAAAAACTACAACAAACTTTGGAGAGGATTGCACCCTTTGATTCAGAGGTGCAAAAGCAGTGTCAGGAGCACATCGACAACCTGACAAAGCCGCCAGGAAGCTTGGGCGTTTTGGAACACATTGCCGCAAAAATTGCCGGCATCACCGGCGAAGTTAAGCCTGTGCTGCCCAAAAAAACCTGTGTTCTCATGGCCGGTGACCACGGTGTGGTTGCCGAAGGTGTATCGGCGTTCCCTCAGGAAGTTACTCCCCAGATGGTCTTAAATTTTCTCTCCGGCGGTGCGGCCATGAATGTACTGGCCCGTCATGCCGGCGCCGAGCTAGTAGTGGTGGATGTGGGGGTAGCCGCTGACTTGCCCGATCATCCCGTGCTGCGGAAAATGAAGGTAGCCTACGGTACCGCCAATATGGCCAAGGGTCCCGCCATGACCCGCCAGCAGGCTATTGCTGCCATTGAGGCTGGTATTACAGTGGCTGAAGGCGCTATTACCGGCGGTACAGGCCTGTTTGGTACGGGAGAAATGGGAATTGGCAATACCACCGCAAGTACCGCCATCACAGCCTTTTATTGCGGCGGTAATGTTAAGGCCGCATGTGGCCGCGGTACAGGGGTTGACGACGAGCGGCTTCGCCATAAAATCAGGGTTATTGAAACAGCGCTGGAAGTTAACCGTCCGGAACCCGATGATGCCATTGATGTGCTGGCCAAACTGGGTGGATTGGAAATAGCCGGAATGGCCGGGGTTATGCTGGCTGCTGCTGCCAACCGCGTACCGGTGCTGGTGGATGGATTTATCTCCAGTGCAGCGGCGCTGATTGCGGCAAAACTTAATCCTGATGTCACTGATTATATGCTGGCCTCTCATTTGTCGGAGGAGCCGGGGCATGCCGCTGCGCTGCAGCTATTAGGCCTGAAACCTTTTTTGCAGATGAATATGCGCCTGGGAGAAGGCACAGGCACAGCTCTTGCCATACCTATGGTGGAGGCAGCCATAAAAATTGTCCACGAAATGGCCAGCTTTGCCGATGCCGGTGTTTCCAAAGGAGAGGAATAAACAACTAACTGTTAAAGCATGATAGACTTGTCGCTATCATGCTTTTTTCTTGCACCGGAAATAGATTATCATGCTTTGCAGTTAGCAAAGCTGCAGCGGAAACCGGCACTGAAAAGCACGCGCTTAGGAAATCGAATAGGCGTACTTTTCTTGCAGAAATCTTAAGAGCCGCAGAATGGGCAGGATATAAACAGGAAATCGCGAAAGAATTAAGCAGGAAAGGCGGTAGCAGATTTTGGAATCAATAGAAATCTTTATTATTATATTAAACGTGGTGACCTTGGTACTGATGGGCTTTGATAAGCATGCTTCCCGGAATAAATTATGGCGGATTCCAGAAAAACTATTACTGTTACTTGCCATAGCCGGGGGTAGTGCCGGGGTCTGGTTTGGCATGAAGTTGTTTCGCCACAAAACCAGGCACCCTCGGTTTATGTACGGCATACCGTTTATTATAGCGCTGCAGGTGGCTTTGTTGCTGTTTTTTTCGCTTCGTTAGAATAGGAGGCTCTTTATGATTCCTTTAAGGGATTCACCGGAGACAAGACGGTTCCCATACGTAAATATTGTTTTGATTGTGATAAATATCGGTGTGTTTTTCTGGCAGTTGTCCATGCCGGAAAGTGAGCTGGTACCTTTTGTTTTTGCCCACGGTCTGATTCCGGAGCGTTTGATGGAGACCATAAATCAGGGCGATTTGGCCGCAGCGGCGGGGCCGCTGTTTTCCTATCAGTTTATGCACGGAGGTTGGCTCCACATTATCAGTAATATGCTCTATCTGTGGGTGTTTGGCGATAATATCGAGGACCGGGTCGGTCATGTCAAGTATCTGGTCTTTTACCTGTTAATGGGTATTCTGGCCGGACTGGCTCAGGTGGCCCTGGATCCGGCAAGCCAGGTACCAATTATCGGTGCCAGTGGTTCGGTGGCCGGGGTATTGGGTGCCTATCTGGTAAGCTGTCCCAAGGCACGGGTTTTGGCGCTTGTCCCTATCTTTATCATCCTTACTCCGGTAGAGCTGCCGGCGGTGCTGTTTTTGGGATTCTGGTTTTTCCTGCAGCTGTTGCAGGGTATTGCCAGCATCGGCGTGGATGTATCCATCGCCTGGTGGGCGCATATCGGGGGCTTTGTGGCAGGTATGGTTTTAATTAATCTGTTTGGCAAAAAGATTAAGTGTGAATAGAGAGGAGAGTGGGGCATGGAAAAAAAGGAAGTCAACAAATCGGTAATTGAGCTGGCACAGGGGGACATCACCCAGGAAGAAACAGCTGCCATTGTAAATGCGGCTAATAAAGAATTAAGTCCCGGAGCCGGTGTATCAGGGGCAATCCATAAAGCTGCCGGAGAACAGCTTTGGGAGGATACTAAAAAGCTGGGTGGCTGTGAAACCGGGGAGGCAAAAATCACCTGGGGGTATAATCTGCGTGCCCGCTATGTGATTCACACCGTGGGGCCTGTTTATTCCGGCAGCCCGGAGGATGCCAAACTGCTGCGATCCTGCTATATGGAGTCTCTCAAACTGGCCTCCGGTCATGATGCGCAGTCCGTTTCTTTTCCCGCTATCTCCACCGGTGTGTTCGGATACCCCATTGACGAAGCGGCCAAAGTTTCCTTACAGGCAGTCCGTGACTACCTGCGGGAACACCCGGAAATACAGAAAGTACGGTTTGTGCTCTTTGGAGATAACGATTATGCAGCTTACCAGGCTGCACTGAAAAACTTACCGGTATAAAGAAGACCAAAAAAGACTCAGGTTGCTCCTGAGTCTTTTTTAATTCTGCCTGCCCTGGCAGAGAGTCACTCCTGTCATGAGACAAATTAACCTGTCCCCTTTGTCTCAAAATCGTGCCACACCCCCAAAAACGTGGACAGATAAACCTGTCCCTCTGTCCAAAAAAAATAGGAGAAAAGTGGGACAGTTGACCTGTCCCACTGTCCCATTTAGATGGCGCGGAAGAAGGTGATGATCATGATGATGAGGATGGCCAGCTTGAGGACGGTTCCGCCCAACAGGCCTACCAGGGTGCCGAAACCGGCACGGATTGCCTGCTGCAGCTGTTTGCCGGCAATTGTCTCGGCAAGTACTGCGCCCATAAACGGCCCGAGGATAATGCCAAAGGGGCCAAAGAGTAACAGCCCGGCCAATGCGCCGAAAACGGCGCCCCATACGGCATAGCGGCTGCCGCCGAAGCGGCGTGAACCGACGGCGGTGCTGAGAAAGTCAACGGAAAAGACTAACAGGACGGCCATGCCCTGCAGCAGAAAAAAATTGGCATCCAGGGAGGCAAAGGACGTAAGTACTCCGTATAAAAGCATTCCTCCATAAACCAACAATGCGCCGGGCAAGCCCGGCAGTACAACTCCAATCAAACCGGCAGCAAAAAGAATTACCGCCAAAACCAGTGCTGCTGCGGCCATCATACCGCCTCCTGTTAAGTTTCTTTCTTTATGTTATTCTTAAAAAATTATTCTGTTCCTGCTGCCCGTATATTCTGCCCGTTCATTTTACACAATAAAGACAAGTTCGAAAAAAGGGCGGTGATGACCGGTTTAACCGGGATATTATGCAGCAAAACATTGGATTTCCCCGAGTTGCTTACTTTTGTATGGAATATGGATTGAATTCAGGGCTCCCAATTTATGCGGGAGGTTTGGGTGTGCTGGCCGGAGATTATCTCAAGGCGGCTCATGACCTGAATTTACCCATGGTTGGTATTGGTATGCTTTGGCGCCATGACTACACCGAGCAGTTTGTGGGTGAGGACGGCTGGCCATACGACATTTACCCCAACTATGATTACGACTTTGTTAAAGATACGGGTATTACCATTACGGTACAGGTGGAAGGCCGGGACGTAACCTGTAAGGTGCGCTTGGTTGATCAGTACGGCAATGTGCCGCTATATTTGCTGGATACCAATTTCCCCGGCAGCGAACATGGTTGGATTACCAACAAATTGTACGGTGGCGGCACCCATGAACGGATTGCCCAGGAAATTTTGCTGGGCATTGGCGGCGTGCGACTGCTGCGTGCCTTAAATATTGACGTGGATGTCTATCATTTCAACGAAGGTCATGCGGTACTGGCAGGTTGTGAGTTAATCAGGGAAAAAATGGAGCAGGGTAAATCTTTTGAGGATGCCTGGGAAACCACGCGTCGTCAGGTGGTATTTACCACACACACTCCTGTGGAAGCAGGCAATGAAAAGCATAGTCATGGCGAACTGCAGCAAATGGGTGCTTACAACGGGCTCAATTATGACCAGATGGCCACGTTGGGCGGCGACCCTTTCAATATGACCGAAGCAGCTCTGCGGCTTTGCACCGTGGCCAATGCGGTATCAAACCTGCACGGCCATACAGCACGCTCCATGTGGCGCCATGTGGCGGATACCGGGCCCATCATTTCCATCACCAACGGTGTGCATCTGCCCACCTGGCAGTCACCGGAAATAAACCGTGCTTTTGAGGCGGGGCAGGATATCTGGAAACCCCACATGAAAGCAAAGATGGAATTGATTGAATTTGCCCGGCAGCATACCGATGCCAATCTGAATCCGGAAGCCCTTTTGGTGGGCTTTGCCCGCCGGGCCGCAGGTTATAAACGCTCCGACCTTATTTTCCGTGATTCGGAAATGATTGATCCGCTATTGCAGCAAGGAAAAATTCAACTGGTATTTTCCGGCAAGGCCCATCCCAATGATGAAGAGGGTAAAAGAATTATCCGCGATTTGGTCAAAATGGATCAGAAGTATAAAGATGCAGTGGTGTTTCTGGAAAACTATAATATGGAAATTGCCCGGCTCTTGATCCGTGGTTGTGACGTCTGGTTAAATAACCCGGTACGACCGCTGGAAGCTTCGGGAACTTCCGGAATGAAAGCGGCAATGAACGGAGTGCTCAATCTCAGTGTGGTGGACGGCTGGGTGGGAGAAGGTCCGCAGCATGGTGTTTCCGGTTGGTTATTGGATGTGCATCATCAGCATGTGGACCCGCAGCAGCAAAATATGAATGACTTGCAGGCGTTGTATAAAGTGCTGACCAATGAAGTGATTCCCACCTTTTATGATGACCGTAGCCGGTGGATGGATATGATGCGGGCCAGTATCGACATGTCCCATTACAAGTTTTCCTCCACCCGTATGATCAGGGAATATTACGAACTGATGTACCGCAGGGTGATGGAAAACCGGGCTGCCGTTACCGCACCATGGATGATTCCCAGCAGAATGCAGCAGGAACCGCGCCCGTATCAGCAATAGAATAATTTACAAAAAAAACTGTTGATTTTAATTAGACAGCGTGCTAAGATAAAGATATAAAAATGAAAACATATTTCACAATATGGAAATGGCACAATGACGTGCCGCATATGGGCGATGACGCTCCCAAAGGTAATGTGAACTTCACATGCCTGCGGGAGCTTTTTATATCTTAAGGAGGGATTGCCATGTTGAGGGAAGGAGAAATCCGGATTCCATCCGGGTGCGCCATTACAGGTTTTATTAACCGCAAGGGAAAAACCGTTTCCGGGGAAAAAATAATTCGTTCCATCGCGCTGATGCACGACCGTTCCAACGGACTGGGGGGTGGTTTTGCCGCTTACGGCATTTATCCCGAATTCCGTGATTACTATGCTTTTCATTTGTTTTATGAGGATCATGCCATTCGTAAAGAAACTGAAGAAGTACTTGCCAGGTATTTTACCATGGAAATGGGTGGTCCCATTTCTACCCGTAAAACCAAAGGCATTAGCAATCCTCCGTTAATATGGCGCTATTTTGTTAAACCCAAACTGGAACCGCTCTATGAAAGCGAGCTTAGTGCCAATGAGTATGTGGTGGAGCGGGTAATGGCCCTTAACAGTGCCATGAGCGGGGCGTATGTGTTTTCCAGCGGTAAAAATATGGGGGCCTTTAAAGGTGTGGGATATCCGGAAGATATCGGAGAGTTTTACCGCCTGGAGGAATATGAAGGATATATCTGGACAGCCCACGGCCGTTTTCCCACCAATACTCCGGGCTGGTGGGGCGGGGCCCATCCCTTTACACTATTGGACTGGTCTGTGGTTCATAATGGAGAAATATCGTCTTATGATGCCAACCGCCGTTATCTGGAGATGTTTGGCTATAAATGCTCCCTCCAGACAGACACCGAAGCCATAACCTACATCTTTGATTTGCTGATTCGCAAACACGGTTTGCCTCTGGATGTGGCGGTAGCCACCGTGGCAGCACCGTTTTGGAGCGAGATTGACAGAATGCCGCCACAGAAACAGAAACTACATCGGGCGGCGCGCATTGTATATTCCAGTCTGCTGATTAACGGCCCTTTCAGTGTGGTACTGGGTTCTGCCGGGGGGATTATGGCTTTAAACGACCGCATTAAACTGCGGCCGCTGACAGCGGCGGAACACGGAGACTTTCTGTATGTGGCCAGTGAAGAGTCGGCCATCAGAGAGATCTGCCCACAACCGGACCGGGTCTGGATGCCCCGGGGCGGCGAGCCGGTCATTGGCCTCTTGGACGAAAGCGTAGCACAGCAACAGGACGATGACAGTCCGTTGGCCTTATCTGCACAACAGCGGGTGGCGCGCGCCTGAAGCGAACTATTTGAGGGGAGGAGCTAAGTTATGACTATAAATAAAAGAGCTAAATACAAAATACAGCGGGACAGGGAGCAATGCATTGATTGCGGTGTTTGTGCCCGCCAATGTGCAAATGAAGTGCATTATGTGGACGAAGAGACCAAGGAGGTTCTTTGTGACTCCACCGATTGCTCCAACTGCCAGCGCTGTGTATCCCTTTGTCCCACCAATGCATTGGCTATTCAGAAAGCACCGCAGGAGTTCAGCGGTAACGCCTCCTGGACTGCCGGAGACATCAGAGGTATTCAGGCACAGGCCGAGGGTGGTGGAATTTTGCTGACCGGTATGGGGTGTGACAGAGGTTTACCGGACTATTTTGACCGCATGATGCTGAATGCATCCCAGGTAACAAATCCATCCATCGATCCGTTGCGTGAGCCCATGGAACTAAGAACATTTCTGGGACGCAAACCTGCATACCTGGAGTTGGATTCGTCGGGTAACCCGGCGGATTTGCCGCCGCAGCTGGAACTGGAGCTGCCAATTATGTTTTCCGCCATGTCTTTTGGCTCAATTTCCCTTAATGCCATAAAATCGCTGGCGGCTGCCGCGGAAAGTGAAAGCACCTTTTATAACACCGGTGAAGGCGGATTACACAAAGATCTTTATTGTTACGGTAAAAACACCATTACCCAGGTGGCTTCCGGCCGCTTCGGTGTTGATATTGATTACCTGCAGGCCGGTGCGGCCATTGAGATTAAAATCGGCCAGGGCGCTAAGCCCGGTATCGGCGGCCACCTGCCCGGTGAAAAAGTGGGCAGCGGAGTCTCGGAAACGCGTATGATTCCAATAGGCAGCGATGCCATTTCTCCGGCTCCCCACCATGATATCTATTCCATTGAAGATCTGACTCAGCTTATTTTTTCCCTGAAGGAGGCCACCGAATATACCAAACCGGTCAGTGTGAAAATTGCTGCGGTTCATAACGTGGCAGCCATTGCTTCCGGTATTGCAAGGGCCGGTGCCGACATCATTGCCATCGACGGTTATCGGGGCGGAACCGGTGCTACTCCGTTGCGCACCCGGGACCATGTAGGCATCCCCATTGAGCTGGCGCTGGCAGCAGTGGACACCCGGCTGCGCCAGGAGGGTATCCGCCAGGAAGTTTCCCTGGTTGTGGGTGGTGGCATTCGTCACAGTGCCGATGTGGTTAAAGCCATTGCCCTGGGAGCAGATGCTGCCTATATTGGTACTTCCGCGCTCATAGCCCTGGGGTGCCATGTCTGTCAGCAATGCTACACCGGAAAGTGTAACTGGGGAATCGCCACCCAGAACCCAGAGCTGGTTAAACGTCTCAATCCGGAAATCGGTGCCCGCCGGGCAGCCAATTTGCTAAGGGCCTGGAAACACGAAATTAAAGAGCTTCTAGGCGGTATGGGAATTAACGCTCTGGAAAGCCTGCGCGGTAACCGTTTAATGCTGCGCGGTGTGGGAATGACCGACAGGGAACTGCAGATCCTGGGCATCAAAGCTGCAGGGGAATAGGAGGGATAGCCTATGAAACGGATTCGTATTAAAGAGGAACACTGTATGGGCTGCCGCCTGTGTGAGATCCATTGTATTGCAGCACACAGTGCTTACCGTTATGATTTGGTGAGAACATTCAAGCGTGATAAGAATCGTCCTTCACCGCGCATTATGATTGAACAAAGCGGTCATACCTGCTTTGCTCTGCCATGCCGGCATTGTGAGGAAGCAAACTGCGTAAAGGCCTGTATCAGCGGCTCCATGACCAAAGATTTGCAAAGCGGCCTGGTAACAAATGATTCAGAACGTTGTGTAGGTTGCTGGACGTGCATTGCCGCTTGTCCTTATGGGGTCATCACCCGTGAGGGAAAAAAGATTAGTGTGGCTGCCAAGTGTGATTTATGCGGGGATAAGCCGGTATGCGTCCAACAATGTCCCAACGAGGCTCTGGTATGTGATGATCAGGAGGAGGGAGCATAATGAAGCATGTTATAATCGGTAACTCCACCGCAGCCGTTGGTGCGGTGGAGGGTATACGCAGAAGTGACCAGGACAGTTCCATTACCGTTATTTCTTCAGAACCTCATCACACCTATTCCCGTCCCCTGATTTCCTATTATTTGTCGGGAAAGGTTGATTCCGCCGGAATGGCCTATCGTCCGCCCGGTTTTTATCAGGAAAATAAGGTTACTACCTTACTTGGGAAAACGGCGGAATCCATCGATGTGGAAGGTAAAACAGTCCGTCTCTCCGGAGGAAAGTGTATTGCCTATGACAGGCTCCTGATAGCCACCGGCAGCCGGCCGTCCGGCTTAGATATTGAAGGCATTACCAAAAAGAACGTCTTCTCCTTTTATACTCTGGATGACTCCCGGAAACTGCAGCACTATATCCGGCCCGAAATGTCCGCCGTTGTTCTGGGCGCCGGGCTTACGGCCTTAAAAGCAGCTGAAGCGTTGGTTTCGCTGGGAGTAAAGACGACGCTTGTTGTGCGCAGCCGTATTTTGCGGAATTTCCTGGACACAAAGGCAGCTGAACAGCTTACCGCTCACCTAAAGCATTGCGGTCTTCATTTAGTTTGCGGCAGCGAACCCGAGGCTGTTTTAGGGAAAAGCGCGGCAGAAGCGGTTCAGTTGAGAGACGGCCGGGTTCTACCCTGTGATCTGGTGATTAGCTCCATCGGTATACAGCCTAATACTGAAATTGTCCGCGACAAATTGGAAACAGATTACGGTATTCTGGTTGATCAGGGGATGCGAACCTCCGCTGACCACATTTATGCCGCAGGTGATGTGGCCCAGGGCTATGATTTGCTCAGTGAGCAGCGGCGGGTGATTCCACTGTTGCCCGTGGCTTATGGTCAGGGGGAAGTGGCGGGACGGAACATGGCAGGCGAGAACGCCGTTTATACGGGTATGGGTATGAATGCAGTAAGTTTTTTCGGTTTACCGGTAATCAGTGCAGGGCAAATTGAGGCAAATGAGGGAGAAGAGGTTTCTCTGACCCAGGATGCGGAAGGCGGTAAAATTTATCGCAAGCTTATTTTTCGGGAAAACAGACTTACCGGTTATGTATTAATGGAGCAGATCGACAGGGCCGGTATTCTGACCTGGCTTATCCGTGAAAAAATTGATGTGACATCGTTTAAAGAAAGCCTGCTGGCCGGGACATTTAATCACGCCCACCTGCCGGAAGAAATACGCAGGAAAAAGGTAGCCGTTGCCGGGTAATTTTAAGCATTGATAAAAAGGAGGGGTTAATGTGGTTACCATCGATGCCAGGGGTGTTTACTATATGCAGTTAAACAAGCGGATCCGCCAAGCACTACGGGACGGGGCTGAGGAAATTCTGCTCAAAAATGTAAACGGGCAGCGCTATATTGCCGACGCCATCCGTGGAAATTATAAGCTGACCATCCAGGGCATTGCCGGCAATGATCTGGCTGCCTATATGGATGGGCCGGAAGTTGTGGTGCAGGGCAATACTCAGGATGCGGTGGCAAATACCATGAATGGCGGATCAATTATCATTCATGGTGATGCCGGTGACACTTTGGGGTATGCCATGCGCGGCGGTGAAGTTTTTGTGCGCGGCAATGTTGGCTACCGGGTGGGGATTCATATGAAAGAATTTAGAGAGCAGGTTCCTAAAATCGTTGTGGGCGGCAAAACCGGTGACTTTTTAGGTGAATATATGGCCGGGGGTATCATTGTGGTGTTGGGAATGCCCGACGGCCAGGATTCAGTGGGGAATTACTGCGGTACCGGTATGCATGGCGGTGTCATGTATATCCGAGGAGATGTACCCGACTACAAGTTAGGCCGGGAAGTGCAAAAGTCACAACCATCTCAAAGGGAGCGGGAGTTTTTGCAGGAAACACAGGACCGTTATTCACGCTATTTCCAGACAAATCTGCCGGGGCTGGATGAGCTGCCTTTTACCAAACTGGCTCCTGTTGGGAGTCGTCCATATGGGAACATGTATGTAAAATATTAAGCTGCCGGGCGCACTGTTGTGCGCCTTTTGCTTTTGCTTATTTCCCTGCAAAGCAGGAGAAGTGTCTTTGCAGGTCGAAATCAATCGAAAATGAGGACGGAGGGGATTATATGCGCATTAAACTGCCCTTAACGGAATACGTATCTTATAGCTTTGAGGAACTTCTTGATATGGAGCTTAAACGGGCCTATCGTGGAGGACAGTCTTTTTCGCTGGCACTTGTGGCTTTTTCCACCGGGACCAGTGCAGGCCGTGCCGTGCGCATTCTGCAGGATACACTGCGGGATACGGATACCGTAATCCGTCACGGGGAAACAAGCTTTCTTGTGTTCATGCCCATGACCAACAAGGAGGGTGCAAGGTTTGTAATAGAGCGGCTGCAGCACGCCTTTGCTTCGGAGGATTACCTGGATGATGTGGCAGGTAACACAACATTTCGTGTTTCGTACATAACCTTTCCCGAAGATGGCGACAACAAAGAGCAGCTTTTGGAGTTGTTGTTAAATAACCTTTAACCAAAGAAGGGGGGAGGAAATTGACAACATTGTGGCAGGGGTTCTGGCAGGTTGCCGACCCCAAAATTTGGGTGGCGTCCACAGTGCCCATGGCCGTGGGAGGTGCCCTGGCATATGGCCTTACCGGCCAGTTTAGCTGGTATTGGTTTCTCATAAGCATGCTGGGGGTATTCCTTATTGAAATCGGCAAAAACGCCGCCAATGACCTGGTGGACTATGAAAGCGGCGTGGATTTAATGGTGGCACCTGACAAACGTACCCCGTTTAGCGGTGGTAAACGGGCCATTGTGGACGGCAACCTTACCTTATCTCAGGCCAGATGGATTACTCTGGCCACTTTGGCAGCAGGAAGTTTAATTGGTTTTTACATTGCTTTTATGAGGGAGCCCGGCATTTTATGGATTGGTTTAAGCGGATTGTTTTTTGCCGCAGCGTACAGCCTCCCTCCGTTTAAACTGGCGTATAGGGGCTTGGGTGAAGCGGTGGTGGGCGTTACCTTTGGGCCGCTGATTGTGTCGGGGACATTTCTGGTTCAGGCTCATTTTCTGTCCTGGGAAGTTATTCTGGCATCGCTTCCCATTGGTTTATTAATTGCCAATGTACTTTTCATAAATCAGTATCCCGACTATGAAGCCGATTTACAGGGCAATAAACGCAACTGGGTGGTACGCCTTGGCAAAACAAAAGGGTTAAGCATTTATAAAGCCTTGTTCGCCGGCACCTACCTTTCCTTTGTGGGCCTGTTTGCAACCACCCTTAATCCTTTCTGGCTTATGTCTTTTGTGAGCCTGCCGCTGGTTATTCAGGCTGTTGGCGCAGCGGCCAGGTACAGTGAAGATATCCCTAAGATGATAGTGGCCAATGCCAACACAATAAAAACATATCAGCTGACCGGACTTACCATGGTTTTGGCAGCCATTCTCACCCGCTTTTTTGTCTAAACGTCCTTTGGGGGACGATTTTTTTTTGCTGTAAAAAACTAATCTGTGCACCTTTCTTGTTTCTCAGGGGAATATGCATAAATTGGGAAGGAAAAAGATATAATAATGCAACCGATGTATAGACGAATAGGGTGAGAGAATGACTGAAGAAACTTATTTACAGGATGAAGATAAGCCCTCGGAGGCTGAACAGGCTTTTAGTTCCACCACCAGCAAAAAAAACCTAAGTGGTGTGCGGGGACGTGCTTCCCGGACGGGGCGCAAAGGTGCAGTGATGACCCCCGTTGATTTTTTGCGGGGAAAAGACAAAAAAGCATACATGCAAAACAGTGAGGTGAAGGTGTATAATATGTACGAAGAAAAGGTAATGCCCTATGAGGAATTTAAGGAACTACCCATTGAAAAACAAGTGGTTTTGATGACCAAATGGCGGGATGAAGTAGGTACCAACAATATTATTAAAGATATGAAAATTTCCCGTAAAAAGTTTTATAGTGATGTTTTAAAAAGTCTGGGAATAGAAACCAAACCCCGCGGCCGACGGCCTAAAAAAGAAACTGAGGAAACTTCCGTTACTGACCGGACAGATACTGAAACCTCTGTGGAACTCACACCGACGGCACCGTCAGGAGAGAATACTTTTATCATTTCTTTTAACGGCCGCCTGTCAGGACACGCCCTGGCTAACCGCCTGGCCCGCCTGGCGCGAATCATTGACGGTGACGGAACCTATGAGATTAATGTGGAAGTTAGGGAAACAAATACTGTTTAAGCTATAAAAAAGGCGAAACCTAATTGCTAGGTTTCGCCTTTCTTATACTTTGGCAATGTTTCGGCCATAGAAGATTTCCATCATCTCTTTTTTCAGCCGTTGTTTAATTTTTCTCCGCTCACTGGGGGCTAAGTCTTTTTTGGAAATGCCGAAGAGATAGTTATCCAGATCAAATTCCTTAAGCAGCATCTTAGTGTGAAAAATGCTTTCCTGATAAACATTTACATCAATGGCATGGTATTTTTCTTTGGTACTGCCGGGAATATAATTCTGAATGGAATTGATTTTATGGTCGATAAAGTATTTTCTGCCGTTTACATCACGGGTAAACCCGCGTACCCGGTAATCCATGGTCATAATGTCTGATTCAAAGCTGTGTATCAGATAGTTCAGCGCTTTTAGCGGTGAAATGTGCCCACAGGTTGAAACATCAATATCGGCCCGGAATGTGCTGATGCCGTCGTCGGGATGACTTTCAGGGTAAGTGTGTACCGTAATATGGCTTTTGTCCAGATGTCCCACCAGGGAGTTAGGCAGCGGGCCCGGCGATTCGTTCTCCGACTGCTCATTGTATTCATCGCCTTCGGAAATAAGAATGGTAACACTGGCGCCCTGGGGTTCATAATCCTGCTTGGCAATGTTTAAGATATTGGCACCGATAATATCGGAAACATTGGTGAGGATGCTGGTGAGCCTTTCGGCGTTATACTGCTCATCAATGTATTCGATGTAACCTTTGCGGTCTTCGTCGGTCTTGGCATAACAGATATCGTACATATTAAAACTCAAGGACTTTGTCAGATTATTAAACCCGTAAAGCTTGAGCTTTTTAAATGATTTAATTTCCATTGGTCACTCCTAAAATTTTTTTATAGTTTTCCTCGCACTGTTTATTATAAACGCAATTTCTCCCATACACAAGGTTACGCTATTTTTTGCAAGACAAATTTAAGCGCTTTAAAATTTAAAAGATAGGAAATGCTATTAATAACACAAAACAGGTGGGAGATAATATGTTACTTTCATGGAAACAAAAGTCAGCAGAACGAAAACAGCAGGACGTGGATGTGCGGGAAGCGTTTATCATCTGGGACATCCTTAATTCCAAATATATGATGATGGAAAAACTGCAGATTTGGGAAGACTTTGCCCATGACAAGGATCTGGTAGCGGCTTTGCGCATTATAAAAAAGCCGGTTCTCAAGAACATTCATATCCTGGAGAAAATGATGGAGCGATTTTCCATTGATTCACCGGACCGTAACCGCAGTGCCACAAACACACCCATCAACCCCAAAGTGGTGACAGATGAATACATAGCGATGGATACGTTTTTTCATATGCAGGAACATGTTGAAAACCTGTTAAAAGCACTGCGCAATACTGTAACAAACGATTTGGTGCGTAAAACCATAAAAAAAATGGCCATCCGGACCATTAATGAAGCGGATACTTTTGTCGTTTATCTAAAAGCTAAGGGCTGGTTTTCGCAGCCACCAGCCTATCGTAATCTGCCCGCCGACATCAAGGAGGACATAAGCCTGTGTGCTGTGTCTAACCTCTGGGATCATCTTACTTATCGTTATGATAACAGAAAAACCACAGAAATTTTTTATAAAGCTGTCCATGATGTGGACTTTAAGTTGGTTCTGCATTTAGGCAGTAAGCAGTTAAACAGCCAAATAGCTGCTTTGGAGAAAGAGCTGAAAAGATACGGCATCCCCATGCCCAAAAGGCCGGGTAAATTTACGCAAACGTTTAGTGATTTGCAAATCTTAGATGATGACCACATTTACCGTGTACTATTAGCTTCAATACAAGGGGCTGCAATTTTACATGCCCAGTCTTTTAAAGAATGTGCATCCACAGACCGGGTCCGCGGGATTTTCAAGCAGCTTCTCATTGAGGAAATTAACATGCTGGACAAGTTTATGAAAATCGGCAAATTAAAGGGTTGGCTAAATCCCGCTCCTACCTATGGGCCGTAATTATTTCAAAAGGGTTTAGTGCAAAAAAAGGTCCGCCTGTCCTCGCAGAGGGTCCCTGTTTTGCGCTGTGAGACTCCGGGAGATGTCCCCGGAGTCTTTTTTTGCTAGGGAGTTTGCGATGCCCGGTGGGCGTTTACCACTCCGGCTCCCTGGTCGTTTTCGCCGTAACCCGTAAGGGGGTTGGCTGTTTCCGTCAGGAGATTTTTTATTTGATCCGGTGTGAGGAAGGGGTTCTGCTGCAGAAGTTGGGCGATGACTCCGGCGCAGACCGGTGTGGCCATGGAGGTGCCGGAGAGGCTTGTGTGCCAGTTGTCTATCCGTGCATCTCTGTTTTGTTTATCAATGGTGGAACCGGGTGAGCGCAGGGCAGTTATCTGTACTCCCGGTGCACAAACATCGGGTTTTACCAGACCGTCGATGGTGGGCCCCCGGCTGGAGAATTCTGCAACAAAGCCTTCTTCGTTGGGATTCCTGTCATTTATGGCTCCTACGGTAAGAATACCGGGCTCTATGGCCGGTGAGTTAATGGTGCGGGGCTGGGGCCCGCTGTTGCCCGCTGCAGCACAGACCACAATGCCCGCTTCCCAGGCCCGGACTGCTGCCTGGCAGACCGGGTCATCCCGGTGGGATTGGTAAGCATTGCTGCCCAGCGACAGATTAATTATCCGGATACTAAGGCGCTCCTTGTTTTGAACGCACCAACCAATCCCCTCAATAACGGTGGAGAGGCTGCCGGAGCCAGATTTATTTAAGACTTTCACGCCAACCAGTCCTGCTTCCGGTGCCGGCCCTTTATACTTACCGTTTGACTCACTTCCGGATGCTGCTGCACATCCTGCCACATGGGTGCCATGGCCGTTATCATCGTAGGGGTTGGTATCGTCGTTTATCAAGTCTTTGAAATCAAGAACACGATTTTGCAAATCCGGATGATTATAGATGCCTGTATCCAGCACCGCAATGACAATGCCTTTTCCCGTGTAACCCTCATCCCAGAGCCCGGGCGCGCCAACGGTGGGGGACGCCGCGTCCAGCACGGCATGAACTTCACCGTCATGCCAGATTTTCTTTACATTTTTGTTGCGAAGCAGTTTCTCTAGTTGCTCCGTTGTTACCTCGGAGGCAAAAGCGTCAATAACCTGGAGATTTTTCTTTAGCTTGCATCCTGTTTCCTCGGCCAGGGAGTAGGTGGAAATGGCATGAACTGCATATTTTTCCAGTTGCACAATAATGGGGAATTTCTTCCACCTACGAGTCAGCTTACCAATGGATTTTTGCAGAAAACAGGGGGTAAGACGGGTAGGACGGTAACAGTCCAAAACCCGTTTACGTAATTCCGGGCAAATTTTTGTCCCATATCCCCGCATCCAATTAACATCCTGAAAAATCATAAAAAAATCCCTCCGTCAAATTGTTACAATACAATATGTTGCAACGAAAGGGATTGCGATAGATTTGTAACAGACAGACGACAAAAAGGCAGATATTTTTCCATCAAAGGGAGTATGGACGATTGCAGGTTTTTATATATAATAGTATTTGATAGTATTTGGACAAGCAGAATAATAATGGAAGGATGCATAAAAATAATGCGAAAAATAATTTGGTTATTTATTTTATTGTTATTGTTATTTTTGGTTAGCGGTTGTGGGGAAACCTTTCCTGCTCCCGAAGATACTCTTTTGGAGTTTACAGAACTGTGGGATGCAGGTGAGTACGAAAAGATGTATGAGCTTTTGTCTGAAGAGTCACAAAGTTTTCATGATTTGGATGTGTTTGTTTCACGCTATGACAATATCTCCACCGGCTTGGTTTTACAAAGCCTGACATTGCAGGAAGTTGAGATTCCCGAGGAGGAGGAGGAGAACTCCGAGCAGAAGAGTGTGAGCTACACCCTTTTTTTTGAAACCGGAACCGTCCCCCAATTTACCCAGGAATACCATATTACCCTGCAAAAAGGGGAAGAGAAGTGGCTCATGGACTGGGAACATGAACATATTTTAACCGGGCTTACAGCCGATACCAGTGTCAGGGTAAGCCGTGATTTCCCACAAAGGGGAGGGTTTTATGACAGAAACAACACCCCTCTGGTTTATCGGGGACAGGTGAGGGAAGTGGGTGTTGTACCCGGTCGTATCGGGGACGAAGAAGCTCTGTTGTCCGGCCTGGCCGAAATATTGCAGATAAGCGAAGAGAGGATTAATGCGGCTTATACCCAGTCCTGGGTGCAGCCGGATATGTTTGTGCCCATCCAGCGCGTCACCGAGGATTTCTGGCAGGAAAACCAGGATGAACTCTTGGCACTGCAGGGGATTTTGGTTAACCGGGCAGAAAGCCGGGTTTATGATTTACCCGTTTCCCATGGACCGGCAATCGGTCATTTGTCCGAAATCACCGCCGAGACATTGGAAGAGTTAAAGGAAGCGGGATATCGGGCCGGAGATTATGTGGGCAGTATTGGTTTGGAAGCTTTTTTTGAAGAGCGTCTGGCAGGAAGTATCGGGTTTAGTATCACCATCAATAATGAAGAAAACGAAGCTATACATACTGTGGCGGAAAAAGCGGCAGTGGATGGTGAGGATATTGAGTTAACGCTGGATAAAGATCTGGTTAGGGCTGTGGACTGGGCATTGGGCCGCTACAACGGCAGTGTCCTGATTCTGGATGCAGGCACCGGTGATATCCTGGCCATGGCCAGCAAACCCGGATTTGACAGTAATCTGTTCTCTCTGGGAATAACCCCGCAGCAGTTTAATGAACTGCGGGAACTGGACAGTCCGTTTACAAATCGGGTACTGCGTACCCCTCATCCTCCCGGTTCGGTATTTAAGGCTATAACCGCTAAAATGGCGCTGGAAGCAGAAGTGTTTGATCCCGATGAGGCCTGGAACACTCCCCGCCAGTGGCAGAAAGATGCCGGTTGGGGTAGCTACCATGTCAGAAGGGTTGACAGGCCCGAAGGAGAAATTGATTTGCGCAAGGCCATGAAATGGTCTGATAATGTATATTTTGCTGATTTAAGCCTGAAGATCGGTTGGGATAAGTTTGAAGAGTATGCTCAAAGACTGGGATTTGGCGAAGTTCCGCCACATCTGCCAATGCGTGCTTCGCAGGTTATCTCCTCCAGCCCGCGTGAAACTTTGCTTGCCGATTCGGGGTATGGGCAGGGGGAACTGCAGGTCACACCGCTTCATATGGGTTTAATGATAGCCGCTATTTCCCGCGGTGACGGTAATCTGCCACAGCCCAGAATTACCATGGGTGACGATACGGGCATTTGGCAGGAAACCGGCTTTTCTGCAGAGAATATTGCACTGGTTGATGAAACACTACAGGCAGCGGTTCAGGATGAAGACGCACTGGCTTATATCAGTAACTCCTCATCCCTGGGACTGCGTGGAAAAACAGGGACTGCGCAGATAACTGAGGAGAAGCAGATTGGCTGGTTTGTCAGTTATTTTGATGACTATGTGATTGTGGTGGCGTTGGAAGGCGACAGTTCAATTACAAGCCGGGAGGCTGTTAGTGTGAGTGAACGAATACTTGAATACGGGTTTTAAACTGGTATAAAATAAGCATATAACATAACGGGAGGCAAGCGTCATGGGTTTAATTGATCATGTGGCGGCAGTTTTTAAGTCTTCGTCTGAGGATGCGGAAATGATTGGTGAAACAACGAGTTTAATCAGGCACATGGAGGATGAACTAAGGTTCCTCAGCAAAAATGATCCACAGCAATTTGCTGCTTTGACCAGGGAGCAATATGTGATAATTGTGCAAAGCATAATATTAAAAAAAGCACCACAGCTATCCAATGAAAAGAGAATGCAGTGTATTGCACAGGCTCGCAGGTTGTATGACAGTATAAAAGAAACTCTGCATTAAGAAATGGTCCCGGAGCCTAAGCTCCGGGACCATTTTGGTATCAGCGTACTTCTTTGGTTGTGTTTTCGTGGTGTCGGCTGTTAGTTAGCAGGGTGGCAACCAAGGCAATCTGCTTCGTAGCTGGCATCATCGAACGGGAACATTTCGTCATGGGACGGAACAATATCGTCGTGGCAACCCAGGCAGTATTCAAAATTCCCGGTGGTGCCGTGAGGCGTAACAATCTCTCCACCATGGCACAGCATACAGTCATCAAAATACCCGAAGAGATCTTCGTGGAATTCGATTTCATTTCTGTGGCAGACATCGCAAGTATCTTCATAACGTGGCCCCAAGTCATGGCTTTCCAAAACCGGGCCTGCTACAGCCTGCTTTGGAGCCAGAATTACCCCTCTAACCAGGAAACCGAACAGAACCATTACCACAAGTGAAAAAATTAAAAACTGCGTTGTTTTCTTATCCATAAGTACCTCCTCATTGGAAAAGATTAAAAATGATACCAAGAAATAAATATTCTACCTTTCGGTGGATTAACCCTGCAAATAAGTTAAAAATTTTAAATTTTTTTGACGAAAATTTGAACGGTATATACTGGTGGTGTATGGCAACCATATTAGAAAGGCACGGTTCCTCTACGCGTGCTTTTCTATACCGGTTTCATTAGCAGCTTCGCAAACTGTGAAGCGCTATAATTTCCGGTATAAAAAAAGTCTATTGAAAGGGGTTGTCCGTATGTCAAATATTACTGCCAGCTTGCTTATTGGTCGTTCTTCAACTAAAGATGGTATCTATGCTACACACAGTATGTATCTCATCGAAGAGGAAAAACCCGTTTGGTTTTTGCAGGAAACGGGAATTGAGCAAACGGAGTTAAACGGTTCCTGTGTGACCTGGGTTCCCCGCAGTGACAGCGTGCTGGAAGACGGTTTAATGATGATTGCTTTGTATGTGGTGAAAAACAAAGACTTTGTGGACCTGGCAGAAAGGTATATTCACGGTGTGGGAGGAGACAAGGCTGACCTGAACGCCGATGTCAAAAAAGAAAATCTTGAAGAGTTGAGGAATAAATGCCGCAACCTGAACTTTGGCAAAAAAGTTGCCATAACAGTGCTGGAAGGGTCGGCAATCAGCGGCCAACTGCCTGTGCTGGAGGATTACCGTTTACCGGTGGAAGTTTGCATTCCCCAATACGTCAGGCGCCCCAAAGATCAGGGCTATGATTATACTGTGACCGGTTCCCTGCGCACCCAAAGAGATATGCCCCAGCTGCAGCACTGAATATAAGGCCAAAATTTGATTAAAAAAAAAGGAATTGGGCATATTGGCAAGAATAGCATAAAGATGGGAGGTGAGAACCATTAGTGTAGAAAACTCAGCCAAAGAATTGGCAAATGCAATTAAAGAGACCGAAGAATACGCCAACCTTAATGCGGCTCATGCCCGAATTAAGCTTGACCCTGCAGCCCAGGAACTGGTTTCCGAAATGGAACAAAGCCAGCAAAAGCTTCAGCAGGCTCAGTCTCAGGGAATTCCCCCGGGACAGGAAGATATCCAGCAAATGCAGCTGGCACAGCAGAAGGCAATGCAAAATGAAACACTTAAGCAGTTGTTTCAGGCCCAGGAAGCGTTTGGCAAAGTTATGGAAGAGGCTAATAAGGTCATTAGCCAGGAATTATTCAGCTAAAAAAGAAGTCTGTGTCGCCATATGGTGCACAGGCTTTTTTTGTTTTTCCTTGTTGTCTGAAAATATTTGGCCCTACAAGCAGGAAAAATCACAAGGCAGGTAGAATCGAATATATGGCTGAAAAGCTGAATATATACTTAAAAAAGAGAGGAGAGGGTTTAATGAAGAAAAAATGGACGATGTTCATAACGCTGATCTTTGTTGTTGCCGTTATGGTGACTGCACTGACAGGTTGTGGCGAAGGAAACGGGAATGTAAACGGTGATAACAATGATACCGGAGATGCTTCCCCCAGTTTCATCAGCATTGCTTCCGGTAGCCCCGGTGGCGCGTACTTCCCCCTGGGTGCAGGGATGGCCAAGGTTATTACAGACAATGTTGAAGGTGTTTTTGCTCAGTCCGAATCCACCGGCGCATCGGTAGAAAACTCCCGTTTGGTAGGCAGTGGTGCTTCCGAAATGGGTATGGCCATGGCCAACGTTGCCTATGACGCATACGCAGGCCAGGGAGATTTTGACGGGGATCAGCAGGACGTAGTTGCTTTGTTCTCCATGTATCCCGCAGCACAGCATCTGATTGTAGGTGCCGATTCCGATATTTACTCCGTAGAAGATCTGGTAGGCAAAACCGTTAGCGTTGACGCTGCAGGCAGCGGCGCAGAAGTAACTTCCTACATCATTCTGGAAGCTGCAGGAATCCGTGATGAAGTAAATACACGGAACTTCTCCCAGCCTGAAGCAGCCGATGCCCTAAAAGACGGGCAGGTAGATGCGGTATTCTATAACTTCGCCCATCCCGGCGCTGTTGTGGAAGAAATTATGACAACCAAAGACATTCGCTTCATCCCCATCGAAGATGAGCTCTTAGATGCCATCATCGCTGACTACCCGTACTTCACCAAAGGTGTTATCCCCGCCGGTGTATACGGCCTTGACGAAGATGTTAGCGCTTTGACTGTAGGTAACCTGATGTTGGTACATGCAGACATGGATGAAGACTTTGCCTATGCATTGGTTGAAGCCATGTTTAAGGAAGCTTCTCTTAATGAACTGGTGGGCATTCACCAGGTGGCAGGCCTGATGAACGTTCAGGATTCCGCCGTATCCCCCATTCCGCTGCATCCCGGTGCAGAGAGATTCTTTCAGGAGCAGTAATAGTACATCAGCATTTTCTTTTGAGATTGTCAGCAGAGAAGATAACGAAGTTTTAACTGTGATTCCTGTTGAAGCGGGAGAGGAAATTGAGTATAGTTATATTCACTCCTCCGACGGGACCCCGGTGGAGCAGTCCTTTATTGTAAAGGATGACGGCCTGCTTCATCTGGTGGAAGAGCGCTATGCCTGGTATGGTGCCGGGCTGGAATTTGGTTCCGGCCTGGATGTGGATACAACGGGGGACATGGTCCGGATTACCGGTTATGACCGTTCATTTGCCGAACTGCCCTTCCGGGTAGCGTGGACCGTCCCCCAGGAGTTTCAGATTCGGGACAAAAAAATATTGCTCTCGGACCTGGCGCCGGGTGGCACGTCTCTTTTGGTTCGGATTACAGTTAAGAAATAGCCCTGATGATGCAAGAACACCCTGCTCCCAGGGACTTATTTCCCCGGGGCAGGGTCTTTTTTCCACAAATAACAAAGCTTATATGAACTTATGCCGCAGCAAGCTATTAACTTGGGACGGTGATAGGAAGGAGTGGGTTCATGGTTATCCGCGATTACATGGATAAGGTTGCAGAAAGCAAATTCACCGAAGCTCTACAAGGCAAATATCGTCATTTTGAGGGTAACTGGCGTTTATTGGTCACCGTCTACGCAGCCCTTGTAGGCTTGTACCATATTTATACCGCCTATGCCGGCCCGCCATTTGCCCAGATGTTTAGGACATTAAACTTAACGATGATTTTTCCGCTGATTTTTATGCTATACCCTGCCAGCAGAAGGTCTGTACCGCACCGCCCACAGCTTTGGGATCTGGTTTGTATTCTGCTTACCTTTGTGGTAGGCCTAAATGTTCTTCTAAATTACGGTGCCATAGCCAGTAGGGCAGGGGCTCCTATTATGTCGGACATTGTGCTGGGTGGAGTATTGGTATTTTTGGTCATAGAAGCGGCCAGACGTACTGTAGGCTGGCCGATTATCGTGGTTGCAGTAACCTTTTTAATCTACGCCTATTTTGGTCAAAGCATGCCCGGTATCCTTATTCATCGAGGATATGATTTTTCACGCATTTTTCCATATCTGTACCTGACCGATGCCGGCATATTCGGCCTGCCCATGGGAGTTTATGCTAGGTTCATTATATTGTTTATTATTTTTGGCTCCTTTTTGGACAAATGTGGAGCAGGAGTGTTTTTTAAGGATTTATCTTTGGCTCTCACCGGAAAGTATGTTGGCGGGCCTGCTAAAGCCTCTGTTGTTTTTAGTGCCATGATTGGTTCTATTACCGGTAGTTCAACGGCCAACGTTGTTACCACCGGGACGTTTACTATCCCACTGATGAAGAAGTTGGGCTATGATCCGGCTTTTGCCGGAGGTGTGGAAGCGGATGCGTCCACCGGCGGCCAGATTCTGCCTCCTGTAATGGGTGCAGCAGCCTTTGTTATGGCGGAAATGATCGGAGTACCCTACCGCGACGTCATGGTAGCAGCTGCGTTTCCTGCCTTTATGTATTTTGCCACAACTTTTTTTATGATTCACTACCGGGCAAAAAAAGACGGCTTAGTGGGATTGCCTAAGTCTGAGCTGCCCAATATGTTTGAAACACTAAAAGGCGGTTTTTATTATTTTCTGCCGCTTTTCTTATTGGTATATATGTTGTTTGTGGGTCGTTCTCCGGCAAGTTCTGTGTTTTATGCCATTATCCTCACTGTCTTGCTCAGCTGGATCAAAAAAGAAACCCGCATGTATCCCAAAGATATCTTTGAAACAGTTTCCGACGGCGTTATCAAGGCCCTGGAGGTTGGTGCTGCCTGTGCCATAGCCGGTATCATTATCGGTATGGTCACCATGACAGGGCTGGGCCTAAAATTCTCCGGAATTATTGAGCAACTGGCCGGCGGCCAGTTATGGATGGCCTTGCCTCTGACCATGATTGCCTCGCTGTTATTGGGGATGGGGGTTCCCACCACAGCCAAGTACATTATCCTTGCTACCCTTGTTGCCCCGGCTCTTGTTAATCTGGGAGCTCCGCTCATGGCGGCTCACCTGTTCATACTTTACTTCGGAACGGATGCCGACATCACGCCTCCTGTAGGTCTGGCTGCCTATGCTGCTGCCGGACTGGCCGGCGCTGATCCGCTGCGAACGGGCTGGGAGGCGATGAAGATGGGGATAACGGCGTATATTATACCGTTTCTCATAATTTACTACCCGGCCATAATTCTTGATGCACCGCTGTCTGAAATGCTCATCGTGTTCCCCACGGTGTTTATCGCCTGCGGCTTGATGGGCGCTGCCATGCAGGGTTACTTTATTCGGGTAATGCCCTGGTGGCACAGAGCTGTTTTGGCTGTAGGGTGTGTACTTTTGATGAGTCCCACAATTATGTTAGATATAATCGGTGCTGCGCTGATTGCCCTGATTATGATTCTGGAATATATTGCCAAGCGCCGTGACGATATGTCCGAAGGGATCAGTGTAAGCTAACTTTAGTTTTTCAGAAGCCTGTCTGTGCAGCTGCACAGACAGGCTTTCTTTTTTTTTGGCTTTCTTAGTTGGCACTAATAATATAGAGCCAATTATCAATTGGACTATGAAAATAAGGCCAATATTGTGATTAAAATAACAGATAATTTGCGAAATAGTGAATAAGTGAACGATAACAAAAGTATTAATTAACTAAATAAAGCAGAACAGGATAAGTGGGTCAGCATACTATGGTATCAAAATAGCCAGTTATTTCGCCCCATGGTAAAATGTACTCAGAAAGGTCCAATTAGCCATATTGGATTACAAAGGGGTGAGCCAATCATGAATGTCAAACATAGAGCTCCTTTATATCTGGAGATAAAGAATCAGATTCTGAATGAAATAAATCATAATAATTTTAAGCCGGGGCAGAAAATGCCCACAGAAAGAGAGTTGGCCCGCAGGCTCAACACCAGTCGCAATACCGTCAGTCATGCTTACGATATGCTAATCAATGAAGGAGTACTGGTGGCCCACCAGGGAAGGGGCACATTTGTAAATTGTGTTGATCAGCCCAAGCGGCAGAAAATGCTGATGCAGGCCTTCGTGGAACGGGTGGATGATTTGCTGGACGATGTGCTCAGCGAGGGAATTACCACAGAATCATTTCTTTCCATGGTGCAGGAAAGGGTCGGACGTAAGGAAGAAATGATGCAAAACGTAAGAGCGGTTTTTGTGGAGTGCAACATTGAGCAGGCCCGGATTTTTTCCCGGGAAATCACGGAAATGACTCATTTGGGAACTATACCGGTAGTTTTATCCGCACTGCGACAGTATGACGAAAAGATGAAGAAAACCATCGCTGCAGCCAATTTTGTTTTTACCACCTTCAGCCACCTGACGGAAGTGCGTGAACTTATTGCCAATGAGAACAGTAATGTTTATGGTGTTGCCGTCCGCCCCTGCCTGGAGGGGATTGTAAAGATTGCCCAGTATTCGGGGGACACTAACTTTTGTTTAATCAGCACCTCCGAAGAGTTTTACAGTAAATTTAACCGCAATATGCAATCTGCCGGTCTGGCCGGCTTAAGTATCAGCCATACCATTACCAGGGTAACAGAAGAACTGGAAGCGATGATTGCCAATGCAGATGTAATAATCGTCTCACCCGGGAGGTATGAGGAAGTAAAGAAACTGGTGGCGGGAAAAAAAGAGGTAATAATTTTTAACACCACACTGGATCTGGGATCGGCAAAAGCGCTTTTGCCCCTTATCAGAGACGGTGGCGGTGAGGAAAAAAAGAATTAAAAATCAAAGGAGGGTCTATTTTGGCTATACCCGCACAAAAGCCATGTATGGAGATTGCTGTTAAGAATGAATGGTGCAAGGGTTGTGGAATCTGTGTTGATTTTTGCCCCAAAAATGTTTTGGCAATGAGTGAAGACAAAAAGGCATGTGTGGTGCATTCGGAAAATTGTGTGGCATGTAATAAGTGTGAGCTTTACTGCCCGGATTTTGCTATTCATGTAATTCCTCAGCCTGAAAGGAACTGGAAATATGAAACTGTGGCAAGGTAACGAGGCTTGTGTGGAAGGCGCAATTGCGGCAGGGGCCAGGTTTTATGCCGGCTATCCCATTACGCCTTCCACAGAAATTGCCGAAATTGCCTCCCGCAGGCTTCCTCCGCAGGGAGGAAAGTTCATCCAGATGGAAGATGAGATTGGTGGTATTGCCGCTATGATCGGGGCATCGGTGGGTGGAGCTAAGGCTTTTACAGCTACCAGCGGACCAGGGTTTTCCCTGATGCAGGAAAACCTCGGCTACGCTGCCATGGCAGAAATCCCCTGCGTGTTGGTAAATGTGCAGCGCATGGGTCCCAGCACCGGTGTGGCCACCGCGCCCGCCCAGGGCGATGTGATGCAGGCCCGCTGGGGAACACATGGGGACCATCCTGCTATTGTCCTTTGCCCCTCATCGGTGGAAGAAGTATATTATCTGACCATTGAGGCTTTTAATTTAAGCGAGATGCTCCGGCAGCCGGTGATTCTGTTAATGGATGAAGTGGTGGGGCACATGCGGGAAAACATAGCTGAACCGGACAGGACAAAGATTAGAGTAATTGATCGCAGCAAACCGGAACCGGACCAATTGTACCTGCCATATGCGGAAGATTCTGATGTATCGCCCTTCGCTCCCTTTGGTGAAGGATATGCTTACAACATCACCGGCCTGGCCCATGATGAGAAGGGTTTCCCCACCAATGACGGAGAGGTTGTGCGGCGTCTCTTGGACCGTCTTCATCAAAAGATAGAAAATAATCTCTCTGAACTTCCCGGCATCGAAGAAGCAGAAGCCGCTGATGCCGACCTGGTCATCCTCTGCTACGGCTGTACCGCCCGCCCCGCCCGGGAAGCGGTAAGGTTGGCCAGAGACAGTGGTTTGTCTGTAGGTTATGTTCGCCTCAGAACATTATGGCCCTTTCCATATGAAAGAATTGCTGCTCTTGCTGATAAGAAAAGCATCCTGGTGCCCGAAATGAATATGGGGCAAATCATCGGCGAAGTGGAAAGAGCAGTGAAGGGAAAAACGGAAGTAGTGGGCCTCTGGCGCTATGACGGAGAATTATTCAATCCGGAAGAGATACTGAAAAAGATAAGGGAAGTGATTTAAATCTACGCATTCTCTCCTTCCTACCTGCGTTCGGACCGTTTCCCTCATATCTGGTGTTCCGGTTGTGGAAACGGATTGGTTGTCGGAGCTCTCTTGCGAACTATCGAAAAGATGCAGATACCGGCTGAAAACGTGGCCATTGTTTCAGGGATTGGTTGTTCTTCCCGGGCCGCCGGCTATCTTAACTTTCAGACACTGCATACCACCCACGGCAGAGCTTTGGCTTTTGCCACCGGTTTAAAAATGGTACGTCCCGAACTTACAATCTTTGTGCTGATGGGGGATGGCGATTCCACTGCCATTGGCGGTAATCATTTCATTCATACCGCCAGGCGCAATATTGATGTTAATGCCATTATATTCAATAATCAGATATATGGGATGACGGGGGGGCAGGCGTCTCCTCTGACTCCACAGGGGAAAAAAGGCTCCACCGCACCCTTTGGGTGCACGGAACGAAACTTTGATATCATGAAGCTGGCCATGGGTGCCGGCGCCACCTTTGCGGCCCGCAGTACCACCTATCATCTGAAGCTTTTGGATAAGATGATTGAAGAAGGTGTAAACAACAAGGGATTTTCCATTGTTGAAGCAATGACCTACTGCCCCACCGGATTTGGTCGCCAGAACAAGAGCGGCAGTGCTGCCGCCATGCTAAACTGGTATAAGGATCATGCGGTGCCGGTAGAAAAGGCTGCGGTGTCCGATGCCAAAACGGTAAAAGAAAGAATTACCATCGGTATCCATCACCAAGAGCAGGAAGCGGAGTTTGTCTCCGAGTATGAAAAGATTATTGAAAGCCAAAGGCAGAAAAGTGGTGGAAGCTCATGAATAACCGGCGGGAGTACCGGCTATGCGGTACCGGCGGCCAGGGGCTGATACTGGCATCTATAATTCTGGCGGAAGCAGCGGCGCAAAACGGTATGCAGGTGGTGCAAACCCAATCATACGGTCCAGAGGCGCGGGGAGGAGCCAGTAAGTCCGAAGTAATTGTGGCCCCGGACCGCATAGACCACCCTAAAGTAATTCAGCCGCATACGGTTCTGATTATGAGCAGCAAAGCTTACGCAAAATACGGTGCCGATTATCATCCCCAGGGCACCGTTATACTGGATAGCACGTTTGTCACCGATGCAGAAAACAAGTTTGCCGTCAAACTTCCTATTACGCGCCATGCCCGCACAGAACTGGGGACGGAAATAGTGGCTAATATCGTAGCATTGGGTGTTATCAATGCTTTGTCTGAGGAAGTACCCCACAATCTTCTTCAGGAAGCGGTTTTAAACAGAGCACCTAAGGGTACGGAAGTTATTAATACAAAAGCATTGGAGTTAGGTATGCGCCTGGCGCAAACATTGACCAGATAAGCACGCTGCGGCGTGCTTATTCCATTGTACTGGCAGGAAATTATAACGCTTCGCAGTTTGCGAAGCTGCTAAGGTATCCAGTATTGAAAAGCACGCGCTGAGGAAACCGAATAAGCGGGCTTTTCTTGTAAAAGTGTAATTTTCTCTCTTTGTGGCACTCTAAGGTTTACAAGGAGGGGATTTACATGAGTGGTAAGAGGGAACAGTGGAACTCGCGCATCGGCTTTATTCTGGCCACCGTGGGCTCGGCGGTGGGATTGGGAAACGTCTGGCGATTCCCCACAGTGGTGGTGCAAAGCGGAGGCGGAGCCTTTGTGGCACTTTTTCTTTTGATAGTGGTGGTGGTGGGAGTGCCGTTGATTATCGCCGAGCTGACTCTGGGAAGGGCCGGCAAGCAGAATATCGTCTCCACATTTTCCCGTCTGGCTCCAAATACCCGTTGGTGGCTGGTGGGGCTATTTAGCCTGGTTACCGTCTTTATCATAATCTCGTTTTATTCCGTTATTGCCGGTTGGGCGGTAATTTACTTTGTCGGTAGCGTAATGGGGATTTTCACCGGGTTAGATGCAGCAGGGCTCACACAGTTGAACCAGCAGCTGATTTCCAATCCGGTAATACCGGTTCTGGGCCAGGCAGTTTTTATCTTCTTTACGGTTCTCATTGTCCTTTTAGGGGTTACCGGCGGCATTGAGCGCATCAGCAAAATCATCATGCCCGGAATTGTTGTCATCCTGCTCATTCTACTGGGCAGAACCCTGTCGCTGGAAGGAGCGGTGGAGGGAGTAATCTGGTTCTTTCGCCCTGAGTTAGGTCTGATAAATGTTAATACGGCCCTTGATGCGGTGGGGCAGGTGTTTTTTAGTTTCAGCCTGGGTATGGGGGCCATCCTGACCTACGGCAGCTACCTGACCGATGAGGAAAACATACCACAGAGCGCCTTTTTAATAGGTGTTGCCGATGTGGGCATTGCCATTTTAATGGGCCTGATTGTTATCCCCGCCCTGTTTGCTTTTAATATTGAACCGGGCGTTGGTCCTGCCATCGTCTTTGTTACCCTGCCGGCTATATTTAACACTCTACCCTGGCCGATTTTTTGGTCAAGTCTTTTTTTCCTCATGCTCTCCTTTGCAGCCATCACATCAGCTGTTTCCCTTTTGGAGGTGGCAGCGGCCTACATTGTGGATCAAAGAGGCTGGACCCGCAAAGCGGCGGCCATTACCATGGGCGTTTTAATCTTTGTTTTTGGCCTGCCTGCGGTACTATCTCAGGGAGTGCTGTCCAATGTGGTGTTTCTGGGACGTGACATTCTGGACTTTATGGATTTTGTTTCTTCAAGCTTCTTTCTGCCCATCAGCGGCCTGCTCATTGTGATCTTTCTGGGTTGGGTCTGGAGTACCGACATAGCACTTTTGGAAATAGAAAAAGGCTCGCCCGGTTTTTACTGGGGGAGAGCCTGGTCATTCTTGATTCGCTTTGTGATGCCGATAGCTATTTTTTATATCTTTATAACCGGAATACGGGGGTAAGAGAATAACTACAGCGTAGAAATATTGTCAGAAATTGTTGATATTCTTGGGGGCTGTCATGTATAATGATTTTGAACATGAAAATAAAGGGGTTTTTGGATGAAACTTATCTACACCGGCAAAACAAAAGACGTTTATGAGCTGGAGGATGGCAATTATCTGCTTAAATTTAAAGATGACTGCACCGGAGAAAACGGTGTGTTTGATCCCGGTGCCAATTCGGTGGGTCTCACCATTTGTGGTGTTGGCAAAGCCGGGTTGCGTCTGACTAAGTTTTTCTTTGAAAAGTTAAGGGCACAGGGCATTCCAACACACTACATCGATGCCAACATTGATGAGGCCACCATGACCGTTAAGCCGGCCACAGTTTTTGGACAAGGCCTGGAGGTTATTTGCCGCTACCGTGCCGTGGGTAGTTTTTTGCGCCGTTACGGTAAATATGTGGAAGAGGGACAGCCCTTGGATGCTTTTGTAGAAGTTACCCTCAAAGATGACGGTAGAGGGGATCCACCTATAATAGATGACGCTTTGGACATGTTGGGTATCCTTACACTGCAAGAATACCAGGTGTTAAAGGACCTTACAAAGCAAATCGGCGCCGTTGTCAAAGAAGAACTGGCCAAAAAGGGTCTGGAACTCTACGATATTAAATTCGAGTTTGGCCGCATTGGTGAAGACGGGCAAATTGCTTTAATTGACGAAATTTCCGGAGGCAACATGCGCGCTTATAAAAACGGGGTCTGTGCGGAACCTTTGGAGTTGGAACAATTGATGTTGGAAGAATAAACTGAGGAGATGTTACCTTGAAATTACAGATTCAGCACGTAGGCAAGCGCTTCAAAGATAATACCTGGGGTGTAAGGGATTTTTCCCTGGAATTAACGCCGGGGCTTTTAGGCCTTTTGGGGCCAAAGGAAGCCGGTAAAACCACCCTGCTTCGGATGCTGGCCACCATAACCAAACCTACCACAGGCACAATAAAATGGAATGGGGAAGATATTGAAAAAAACCCCTTTGATTTGCGCCCTGATTTGGGCTATCTGCCCCAGGGGTTTGGAGTTTTCCCCAACCTGACAGTAAATGATTTTCTCAGACAGGCGGCTGCTGTTAAAGGAATGAGCGCAAAAACAGCTGAGCAAAAAACGGAAGAATTGCTTCAGCAGTTTGACCTAACTCACCAGCGCAATAAAGCGCTAAGTGAGCTATCTGCCGGGGAGCGGCAACTTGCCGGTCTTGCCCAGGCTTTAATTAATAACCCCCAACTGCTTGTCCTGGATGAGCCCGCAGCGGGCCTTAATAAAAAAGAACGTGAAAATCTAAATAAACTGCTGAGTGATTTGTCCAAAGACAGAATTATAATCATGGCCACAAGTGACCCCTGCCATATTGACGGTATTGCCACAGAAATTGCCGTTATTATAAAAGGAGAGCTGCAAAGACATTCACTGTCCTCAGAAAAACAGCTTGTCCAATATTGTTAAGAGGAGGTAAACTTATTTGCCGTACGTAAACATTAAAATTACCCGGGAAGGCGCCACTGCCGAGCAAAAAGCTAAGCTCATCGAAGGAGCTACGCAGCTTTTGGTGGATGTGCTTGGCAAAAATCCCAAAACTACTGTAGTTGTCATTGATGAAGTGGAGACAGACAACTGGGGTGTGGGCGGAGAGTCAATCACGGTGCGACGTAAAAAAGGAATGTAAATGTGAGGCGAAAATCATAAGATTTTCGCCTTTTTCTGTTCTGCTTAACATAATAATTATAAAGATTAAAAATTTACCATATTTGTTGTCCACTCCCATTGAGAAGATATTGCTTATCCTACATAATATGGATAGAGGGAGTGGTTTTGATGGTGAAAATATTGTTTGACCTGGATGAACACTTGGATTCATTGGCCAACGACCTCCATGAAAAGTACGGTTTAAACATGAAGCCAACCGTACGTAACGAATTTCACTGCATTGATGTCCTGCTAACGGATACCACCTATCCCTATGGCAAGGACTGGATGCCCCAGATGTCCTTTCAGATTTTCTTTGCCCGAAAAGTAATTGTGTTAAAAGCGGTTCGCCTGCCAAAGGAGTTGCAGAATAAAGGAATCGGCACCCACTGTTTTAACTGGCTTGTAGATTTGTGCAAAAAGTATGACATAGAACAGATCGAAGGAGAAGCGGTGGGAGATTCCAAGGGGTTTTGGACCAGTAAGGGTTGTGTGGAAACTCCGAAGAAAACTATTTATCAATTACATGCACACACACTCAAATAAGAAAGGCTCGCCACCCGGCGAGCCTTTTGCAAATTATTTTACAAACTCTTTACCAAAATCTCTGCACTGGGCAACCATATCCTGATCCGGATTCCAGAGAGCTTTCAGGCCCTCACTTTCCACCGTAAAACCGCACTCTTTTAACCTTTCAGTAACTATACCCACCGATTCACCGCTCCAACCATAGCTACCAAAGGCCGCTGCTTTTTTATCTTTAAAGCCCAGGCCCTTGATTTCTTCCAGAAATCCGGCTACCGCAGAGAGTATGCCGCGGTTGATAGTGGAGGAACCCACCAGAATACCTTTTGATTTAAACACTTCACTGACCACATCATTTTTGTCGGAGATGCTCAGGTTGAAAAGTTTTATTTTCATGGTTTCATCTTGTTGGTGCAGCCCCTCGGCTATGGCCTCTGCCATCTTTTTAGTTGAATTCCACATGGTATCATAAATTATGGCCACTTGGTTTTCCTGATAGTTATCGGCCCATTTTGCATACTGCTCCACTATTTGCAGGGGATTATCGCGCCAAATAACACCGTGACTGGGGCAGATTAAGTTCAGCGGTAGGTTCAGCTCATTGAACTCCGCTACTTTTTTGGGGACAAACCTGCTAAATGGAGTCAGGATATTGGCATAGTATTTGAGAGCTTCCTGATAGAGCTCATCTTTATCCACCAAATCATTAAACATAACCTCTGTGGCATAGTGCTGGCCAAAAGCATCATTACTGAAAAGAATGGCGTCACCGGTCAGGTAACAGAACATACTATCCGGCCAATGCAGCATGGGGGCTTCAATAAAGATTAATTCTTTTGAGCCTAAATCAATCTTATCGCCGGTTTTTACAATTTTGAAGTTCCAGTCCTGATGCATCTGTGCTTTGATCATCTTTGCTCCGTTTTGGGAGCAGTAGATGGGCGTATCCGGGATTCGCTTCATTAACTCAGCCAAAGCACCGCTATGGTCTACTTCTGAATGGTTAGCCACAATATAATCAATATCATCCAAATCAATTTCTTCAGCCAGTTTATCCACATACTCATGGGCAAAGGGTGTCCAGGCGGTATCAATCAGCACATTTTTTTCGTCACGAACCAGATAGGAGTTATATGTAGATCCGCGGTGCGTGGACAACTCATGCCCGTGAAATCTTCTTAAATCCCAATCAACTTTTCCAACCCAGGTTACACTGTCTGTAATTTTAAAACTCATTTAAATTACCTCCCTTTACTGGTACAAAATAATTTTGGTTAACCTGTCTTTTCCTCACTATCAAGTATATAACAATGCCTACTACTTAAAAGTGACAAAAGAATTAAAACTTGTTATAGCTGCTTAAACTATAAACACTATCAGTATTCCCCTATAAGGACAAGTTAACAAATATGAAATAACTGAGCCCCTCAAATGGTTTAAGATAAAATCATAAGATTATTTATAAGGAGGTCACCATGTTTGCCTGGTTGAGTCAACGAATTACAGGAATCTTTCTCATGTTTTTAATCCCCTGGAAAATTTATTCCGGCTATGCGCTAACCGGGCAGGTTCCCCGCATTGAGGGACTGCTTAGCAGCCATATCGTGGCTACACTTGACGGTCTGCTGATTGTCACAGTGATTTTTCATCTTGCTTACGGATTACGGGTGATGTTAATTGATGCAGGGATTAAGCAGGAAAAGGTCTTGTTTTATGCAGCAACAGCGCTGTCCCTGCTTTTGTCCGTCTATGCTCTGTACTACATTTATTGGAGGTAGTTTGGGATGCAGGTTTATGAACACGAGGTACTTGTGGTGGGATCCGGCCTTGCCGGGTTGAGGGCCGCAAGAGAGGCTGCTGAAAAACATGATGTTGCGGTGATTAGCAGGGTGCACCCTGTCCGTTCTCACTCTATATCTGCTCAGGGAGGTATTAACGCATCTCTCAAGAATCATGCCGAGGGAAAAGACGATAGCTGGGAAAAACATGCCTTTGATACCATTAAAGGCAGTGATTATTTAGCTGATCAGGATGCGGCAATGATTATGGCACAAGATGCTCCGGCCTGTGTCTATGAAATGGAACATTGGGGGACTTTGTTTAGCCGCCTTCCCGACGGAAAGATTGCCCAGCGCCCCTTTGGCGGAGCCGGTTTTCCAAGAACGTGTTACGCAGCAGACAGAACCGGCCATCATTTACTACATACTCTTTACGAGCAATCGGTAAAACATCAGATTAATGTTTATGAAGAGCGGTTGGTAACCAATATTGCCACCGATAATAACCTATGCCATGGTTTGGTGGCTTTAAATATGATTACCGGTGAATTGGAAGTCTATGCTGCTCCGGTGGTAATTGTGGCCACCGGTGGTGCGGGGCAGATTTACAGCAATTCCACCAATGCACTGATAAATACCGGCAGTGGTACAGCCACCGCGTACAGAGCAGGTGCACAACTGGAAGACATGGAGTTTATTCAGTTCCATCCCACCAGTTTATATGGGACCAATATTCTTATATCCGAAGCGGCAAGGGGGGAAGGCGGCTATCTGTTAAACAAAAACGGAGAGCGCTTTATGAAAAAGTACACTCCTCAAGCCATGGAACTGGGCCCCCGGGATATTGTGGCCCGCTCTATCCAGACCGAAATAGATGAGGGCCGCGGTTTCCCCGGTGATTATGTTCATCTGGATTTAACTCATTTGGGTAAAGAGAAAATAATGGAACTGCTTCCCGGTATTCGCATCTTAGCCATGGATTTTGCCGGGGTGGACCCCATACATGAGCCCATTCCCATTCAACCCGGGCAGCACTACACCATGGGGGGCATCGCCACAAACGTGGACGGACATACCCGGGTGAAGGGTCTGCTGGCGGCAGGGGAGGCAGCCTGTGTCAGTGTCCATGGTGCAAACCGACTGGGTGGGAATTCCCTTTTGGATACCCTGGTATTTGGCAAAAGGGCGGGCCGTGAAGCAATTAATTATCTTAGCAAAGAAAAGCCCCGTCCGGACAGAAAAGTTGTGGAAGGCCTGTGGGAGAAAGAGGAATCAAGGCTAAAGAACTTCTTGACAGGAGAAGGCAGCGAAGATTACAGGGAGCTGCGGGATAAAATGAAGCAGACTCTTACCGAAAAGGTGGGCATATTCCGCCAGGAAAATGAGCTAAAAGAAGCGGTGGAAATTTTGGCCGACTTACGCCGACGCTACCCTTCTGTAAAAATTAAGAACAGTTGTCGGCAATATAATCTGGAACTTATCAATGCCCTGGAGTTGGAAGGAATGCTTAATTTAGCAGAAACTGTGGCTTTGGGGGCACTTGGGAGAAACGAAAGCCGTGGTTCCCATTCCCGGCTTGATTTTCCCAAACGGGATGATGAAAAGTGGCTTGTACACACCATGGCCGATTATACAAAAGAGGGGCCGAAGCTTTCCGACAAAGAAGTAACCATTACCAAATTCACACCCCAGGAAAGGAAGTATTAATATGGAGCTTAAAGAAGTTGCCGTTGTCATTCGCCGCCAACCCGCCGGAGAACCAGACTCAGCAGCCTATGAGAGCTATACGGTCCAGGTGACTCCCGGCCTTACGGTATTGGAGGCGTTAATTTCTATCCAGGAAAACCAGGACCCAACCCTTTCTTTCCGGTATTCCTGCCGTGGCGCGGTCTGCGGTGCCTGTGCCATGCTGATAAATAATGAAATAAGTTTGGCCTGCCGCACCCAGATTGGTTATTTGAATTCTGCCAACATCAAAATCGAGCCTCTGCCAAACCTGCCGGTTATTACAGACCTGGTTGTGGATATGACGGAGTTTTGGAATAAATATCAGCATATTAAGCCCTGGCTTGAACCTAAAGACGATCCTCCGGAGACAGAAAGACATATGGAAGAAAAACTGCGTGTCAAGCTGGATCCTTATGCAAACTGTATTTTGTGTGCGTCTTGTTATGGAGTGTGCCCAGTGCCCCCACGCTCTGCAACCAAAAACTTTCTGGGACCGGCAGCCCTGGCCAAAAATTATCGTTTCTATGCCGATTCCCGGGAGGGAGGACGTTTTGAACGCCTGCTGCGGGTGGATTCACAGGACGGTCTGTGGGGGTGTGATACGGTTTTTAAATGTGTTGATGTCTGCCCCAAAGATGTGCCGCCCACTCATGGTATAGTTGAAAGCCGTAAAAAGTTAATGGCAGGTAAGCTGCTGGGAATGAAATAAAAATAACAGATTACGGCGCCGGCTTTTAGGGCGCCGTAATCTGTTATACAATATTAAAAACAGGTTATGTTAGCTTTTAAAAGGAGAGAGCGGTATATGCACTATGATTTTGATAAAATTATAGACCGCACCCACACAAACAGTGTGAAATGGGAATTCATGCAGGTCATGGAGTCTGAGGTTACTGCCGACACATTGCCATTCTGGGTGGCGGATATGGATTTTCCCTGCGCCGAGCCCATTCTCACGGCCCTACATAACAGAACGGAGCAAAAGGTATTTGGCTACAGCTCCCATGACACCCCAGAGTTCTTCCAGGCGGTCTGCGGCTGGTATCAAAACCGGTTTAATTGGAATGTGGATCCTGCCCATCTTGCTTACAGCCCCGGTGTGGTTCCGGCAATAGGTTTTATTTTGGACTTATTGACCAAGCCAGGGGAAGGGGTTATCATTCAAAGGCCTGTCTACCACCCCTTTACCAACATAATTGAGAGCCGAAGCAGAGTTGTGGTCAACAATCCGTTAATCAATCAGGACGGTGATTATCGCATAGATTATGCGGATTTGGAAAAAAAGGCGCAAAATCCTGATACAAAGGTAATGATTCTTTGCAGTCCCCATAATCCGGTTGGCCGGGTCTGGCAAAAGGACGAATTATTGCGGTTGGGTAAAATCTGCCTGCAAAACAACGTTTTTATCATCTCCGATGAAATCCACTGCGACCTGCTGCGGCGCGGTATCAGGCATACTCCCCTGGAAACCCTGTTTCCCCGGGAGCAGCACCGTATCATCACCACCACGGCACCCAGTAAAACCTTCAACCTGGCCGGCATGCAGTTTTCCAATATTATTATTCGCGATGATGAGCTGAGGGAGGCATGGGCACTATATGTCAAAGGCCGCCTAGCGATCATGGGGCCCACACCGCTTTCCATCGCTGCCACTCAGGCTGCATACAGCCAGGGAGAAGAATGGCTGGAGCAGGTGCTGGATTATCTGGATGAAAACATCTCATTTATGCAGTCTTATCTGGCGGAGCACCTGCCCAAAGCCCGCTTTTCGCCTCCGGAAGGTACATATCTGGCCTGGGTAGATTTCAGTTCTTACGGCTATACCCATGAAGCGCTGTACAAAAAGCTTGTTTGCCAGGCGCAGGTGCTGCCCCAGAGCGGTACGGTGTTTGGCAGTGAGGGGATGGGCTTTATGCGCTTTAACATAGCCTGCCCCAGGTCTGTTTTGCGTGAGGGATTAAAACGGGTAGCCGCGGTATTAAACCAAGAGACAAATCCGGTTTAGTCTTCCCAGCCTTCTTCACCCAACAGCGGCACAAATCCGCATTTACCAAGATTGATAACCTCTTTGCCGTCTTCTGTTTTGGAGACTAAAAGCAGATCCTGAAATTTGCGCTCACCGGCAGGGATAACCATCCTGCCGCCCATGGCCAGTTGGTCGTATAAAGAAGGAGGTACCAGGGGCCCGCCGGCGGTGACAATTATGGCGTCATAGGGAGCATTATCAGGCCAGCCTTTTGTCCCGTCACCGATAAGAAACCGAACATTGTCATAGCCCAACTGCTCCAATCTCACCTGCGCTTCTTGTGAGAGTTGGCTTACCTTTTCCACGGTATATACTGTTTTGGCAAGCTCGGCCAAAATAGCAGTCTGATATCCGGTACCGGTGCCGATTTCCAGTACTTTCTCATTTCCCTGCAACTGCAACGCCTGGGTCATAAGCGCCACCATAAAGGGCTGAGAAATTGTTTGCCCATGCCCCACAGGCAAAGCGGCATCTGCATAGGCATATTCTTCTTTACCCGCCACCACAAACTCATGGCGCGGCACTTTACGCATAGCGTTCAGCACCCTTTCATCGCGGATCCCGCGAGCCATAAGCTGAGTGGTAATCATTTGTTCCATTTTTTGATTATACATATTTTCTCACCTACTTAGCGCTTTAGATGGACTTTCGTTATACTTTTAGAGTGTCCTGCCGTTTCTTAATTACAAAAATATTAAAAAAACATGTCTGTATTAGAATCCCGCTTTGAAAAATGCGGGATTCTATTTTTTAAAACAGCGTAGGGAAAACAGAAAAAATATGTTGCTATAATTAACAATAATATGCTATATTAACATTGTTAATAAAATTAACTATGTTATGAGGTGAGTTTATGAAGACCCTAATAGTGTATGGGTCAAAACACGGTTGTACAGAAAAATGTGTTGGTATTCTCAAAGAAAAGATGTCCGGTGAAGCGGTGGCGGTGAATCTTGAGAAGGAGCAGTCTCCGGATCTGGAAGGATTTTCTGCGGTGGTGATAGGTAGTCCGGTTTATGCGGGACAGATAAAAAAGCCGGTGGCAGCCTTTATCCAAAGCCAACTGGATGCACTACAGCAAAAAAGGGTAGGATTGTTTCTGGTAGGGGGTAATCTGGAACAGATGGAAACCCAGATGAACACGGCTTTCCCAGAATCTCTGAGAAAACATGCACTGGCTACGGAACATTTTGGGTATGCTTATGATTTTAAGAAGCTGAACTTTTTTGAGCGCAAGATAATCCAGGTTATCGGAAAAGTAAATAATAATCAGGAAAACATTGAAACGGGGAACATAGAAAAAATGGCAGACGCCATAAGGTAAGGTGTTTCTTATGGATAAAAAAGCAATTCAACGCCGGCGTATGGAGCGATACTTAATAGATGCAGCAAAAACCATAATCCGGGATGAAGGGGTAGAGGCAGTAACTGTGCGAAAGGTGGCCGATTTGGCCGGCTACTCCTACACCACCATGTATAATTACTTTACCGATTTAAATGAATTGCTCTGGTATGTGGCAGCGGATTTCTTAGATGAGATTATAGAACTGCTGGAGAATGCAGGGCAAAGACATCCCCATGACGGGGTGGAAGCACTAAAAGAAGGATACCGGGCATATATAAATTATTTTCTGGAAAACCCTACGATCTACCGTTTCACTTTTTTTGCTAAGCTGGGGGAACCGCCTGCCAAGGTGGCAGAAAAAATGTCTGCACCGGTATTGGCCCAAAAACAGATTGAAGCTTTGGCCCAATGCGCAAAAGAAGGTTTGCTGCAGCTGGAAGATGCTCCCGTTGTGGGGGGATTGATTACCACTTTTGTACACGGACTGCTGCTGTTCTATTTTTCGGAGCGGATGCAGGTAAAAGAAAACGAACTAATAGGCAGGATGGAGCAGACAATAGATTATTTAATTCATAAATGAGTGAGAGGATGATAAGTATGCGTATTAAATGGTGGATGATAGTGATGGCACTGGTTTTATTGTTTCCCTTATCTATCGGTTTCTCAGTTTGGCAGGGAATCAGGGAAATTCAGCAAATGGAAGTTTATGATGTTTCCTTGACTGAATTGGCAGACGGTATTTATACCGGGCGCCAGGATACTACCGGGATTAAAGTTGAGGTTAGTGTGGATGTTTCAGACGGCAGGATTACAGCCATCGATATTCTGGAGCATGAAAATGGTCGCGGCTCAGACGCAGAGGTTATTGTAGACGATGTGATTGCTGCCCAGTCGCTTTCAGTGGACAGTATTTCCGGAGCAACACTGAGCAGTACCGTTATTCTAAAAGCGGTGGAGGAAGCGCTGCTGCAGACGTCAAACTAGTATAGATAGCTTACTTGAATGCGTCTGGAGGTAAATAAGTGGAAAAGTTATATGTTATGTACGGTGCAGAAGCAGAACAGATGGCCTTTACTTTACTTGAAACAATGGATGTGGCCGGTGAACTGGCAGGTATGGAAAATCCCCTTATCGGAATTAAACCGAATTTGGTAGTTTCACAGCCGGCAGAGTGGGGAGCCACAACCGATCCAAACCTGGTCCGCGGAGTAATAAAATATCTGCAGCAGCACGGCTTTTGCAATATTATTATCCTGGAAAGCGCCTGGGTGGGTGATTCCACAGAGAAGGCATTTGATGTATGCGGCTACCGTGAATTGGGTGTTCCCCTGGTGGATCTTAAAAAGGACGATGGTGTTCCTTTTGAAGTTGACGGAACCGAAATCTACGTGTGCAAAAAAGCACTGGAAGTGGATTATCTGATTAATATGCCGGTATTAAAAGCCCATTGCCAGACCAGGTTAACCTGTGCACTTAAGAATCTAAAAGGATGTGTGCCGGACAAAGAAAAAAGACGCTTTCATACCCTGGGCCTGCATAAACCCATTGCTGCTTTGAACAAAGTGTTACGAGCCAACATAGCTGTGGTAGATGGAATCATCGGGGATCTGACCTACGAAGAAGGGGGGACTCCGGTCCGCATGAACCGGTCCTTAGCCAGTCGTGATCCGGTCCTGATTGACACCTACGCTGCAGAGTTGATTGGCTATGAAATCGAAGATGTCCCCTATATCAGGATGGCAGAAGAACTGGGAATCGGCAGTACTTTGCTCACCGGCAGAATTGTGGAGCTTAATAACAAAAAAGAAGCCAGAGCCCCCGAATCACTTCTGGCCAGCAACGAAGTGGATAATCTGGCGCGCTGGATTGAAGAGGACCAGGCCTGCTCCGCCTGTTACGGTAGCCTGATCCATGCTTTGATGAGATTACAGGAAAAGGGGAAATTAAAAAAGGGCTTTAAGGTCCATATCGGCCAGGGCTGTAAAAAACTTTCCGGCACCATCGGAGTGGGTGAATGTTCCCGTAACTTTGAAGTTAATATCAAAGGGTGTCCCCCCAAGGCCAAAGATATCGTTTCCGGACTTGAGGAATGGATTAATAAAGAAGGACCAGCAGCTAATTAAGCTGTTGGTCTTTTCATTAACCTCAGTGTCAGACGACAGGATTAACGATATAATATACAGAATGAATAAGAGTACTTAACAAGTAATACAATTGCTCATGCCAAATAATCTATGGGAGGAATCCTGATGGCGCTGACGTTGGAAAGATATAATCCCCGCCGGCATGATGAACATGCGGTAGCCACTCTGATTTTTTTGGCTGATACCGAAATTATGTCATTTATGTTTGGTGAGAAAGGCAAAGCGGTGGGTTTGGTAAAGAAACTAATGCAGCTGCCTAACAACCATTTTAGCGCCAACCATATTACCTGTGCCTGCCTGGCAGGGGAGGTGGCCGGTGTGATTGTTGGGTTTGACGGTAAGCGAAAACAACAAATCAATAAAAAAGGACCATTGGATTATATAAAGGCATTTAGCCTGGTCAAACTTTTGCAGACAGTCCCGCGTTTGCCTGCAATGAGTAAGATAATTACTAAAGATGTACCGGCAGGTAACTATTATATTAACAGCTTCAGTGTAGATGAAAATTACAGAGGAGAGGGGTTGGGCTCCCAAATCTTACAGGTAATATTGGCCAAACACCCAACGGTGTGCCTGGA
Organism: Dethiobacter alkaliphilus AHT 1; assembly: GCF_000174415.1. Classification (NCBI taxonomy): domain Bacteria; kingdom Bacillati; phylum Bacillota; class Dethiobacteria; order Dethiobacterales; family Dethiobacteraceae; genus Dethiobacter; species Dethiobacter alkaliphilus. The sequence continues at coordinate 156,445 of NZ_ACJM01000002.1, read as the reverse complement.
TGTAAATATCAATAACCACCGGGCAATGAAACTGTATAAAAATTTTGGTTTTAAAGTGGCGGGAGAAAACATAACAACTTATGGTGGCAAACAAATCGGTACTTATTTAGTCAGAACCACTACCACCGGCAGGTTATAGCAAAGCCTGTGTCAGAGCATGACACAGGCTTTTGTCTGCAAATGCAGGGCAGGGAAACAATGGGTTAATCCAGAATATACCGATATATCTTTTTTTCGGAGGGAAATATGAAAAACTATTTTGCCGGCGAGCACATGGATAAGGGCATTGAAACACTGGCCGCTTTCATTAGGGCCTCTGATAACACTGTAGTCCTTACAGGTGCGGGTATGGATACGGACAGCAACATTCCCGACTTTCGGGGAGAAGGAGGATGGTGGAAGAATATTGATCCCAGAACGGTAGCCAATATCGACACCTTTGCACAAAACTATTCACTTTTTCAGGAGTTCTACTCCATGCGAATTAAACTGTTGCAGAACGTCAAGCCTCATCCCGGTCATTATATTCTGGCTGATCTGGAAAAGAGGGGCATTATAAAAAGTATTGCTACGCAGAATATTTCCGGCCTGCACCGTCTGGCCGGCAGTGAAAAAGTCTATGAACTGCACGGCAACATCGCTACCGTTAGATGTAACAGCTGCGGCCGCCAGGCTGACACAGCTGATTTCTTGGCCGGTGAAAACTGTACGGGCTGCAATACAGGTGCCCTCAGGCCCAATGTGGTTTTATTTGGCGAGGCTCTGCCCCAGGATGTCTGGGCACAGGCACTTTCCCATATCCAAAGAGCTGATTTGTTGTTGGTCATTGGGACCAGCCTGGAAGTTTCACCGGTTAACCAACTTCCTTTCCAGGCCAAAGGCAGAACCGTCTTTATAAATAAGGAGGACTGCAGCCAACATTATTCCTTTGATTTGACCCTGCTTGGTAATGCCAAAGAAGTCCTGAAGAAATTATCAGACCGGCTGACTTAAAAGAGATCCCCGATACTGCTAGTATCGGGGATCTCTTATTTAGATTTCTACGGTGCTGAAAAATCTGTGGATGAAACCGGCGGACAATCGGAGAACATTGGGGACGATTAACGGCGCCACCTCACGAAATGTATGTTCATCATAGCGCCCGTCGGCAAAATAGCTTTCATACCAGTTAATGGAAAGATGGCTGCCGTAATCAATCCAATCATAAATGTTGGCTGACATAACATGATGACACTGATCGTTGTGACAGAAAGTCTCCTCCCAGTAATAGTAACCTGCGCTGCCCACTTTATACTGTTGCCAGTTTGCGGCCAGCCAGTGTTCCAGTTCGCCGTGACCTCTAAAAGCGGTAATTCCGGCATGATGAGGAATAAAGATATCCTGGATTAAATGCAGCGCCCGTCCCAGATGATAGATGGCTTTTCCTCTTTTACCAAGCTGCCAGAGATTGTTTGCTATGGTAAATAACCGCGAGGTGGCGTCTGCAGAGCTTCTGGAAACAATGTAGCCCCGATGAGACCAGGGGTGGTGGAAATGCCACAGATGGCAGATATAGCCCCCGGAAAAGGGAAGGTCAGCATCTTTGGAGCCTTCAATGATCAGTTCCAAATATGTTTTTCCCAGATCCTTGTCGGTGCTGTTCAACAGTTGATAGATTTCCTCATAACCATCGTTTTTTAAAATCAAAGAGGTGTGGTCGGCGAGGTCCATGTGATTTTCAATTGTAAATAGTGGTCTGGCAAAATATCTTATATCCATGTTCCAGTATATGCATATAAACTGCTTTCTGCCAGCGCTTATCCCCCGTTTAACATAAAATATTTTCATGCATATAGTATCTAAAATGGGATGGAGGGAGAGGCATTGGATAAGTGGATTATTCTACTGGGGATCCTGCTGGTACTTCTGGTGATTGTGCTGAAAATAGCCTATAACTGGCCCAGGATAAAAAGATTTATCAGGGAAATTGTGGACAGTATCGGCACAGGGGGGAAAGTAGATGAAATAATAGCTGCGGCGGGCTATGCCTACGATGCAGAGCAGGATATTTTTTATACCACCATGTATGCATGGCAAAGAAATTTCGGTTACTGCCGACTCTATGATGAAGCGGCCGCCCCCTTAAACCTGATTATTGACTGTGAGCCCATATACTTTGACTATGCCGGCAAACGGTGGATGATTGAGTTTTGGAAAGGCCAGTATGCCATGGCAACGGGTTGTGAGGTGGGTGTATACAATACCACAGGACCAGATTTAAATATTCCCGGAGTTTTTAACGGAACATTTTATCATGTGGTCCCCGACGAAGATCTAATGGATATAACTGTAACCCTTATTAAGGACGAGAGAGCACTTTTTACCCGCAGCGGACTGCACTGGTGGCAAACCGGCTTTATCCTGGGGGAGTTTTCTCAGCCCTGGGAGCTTAGTGTGGATATTACCATCGAACTATTGGATTATGAAATGCGCCGGGCATTTGTCAAAGGATTAGTAGAAGCGGGATACCATGACGATGAAATACTCCGGAGAGGAAATTATGTCAGTCTTCGTTTTGCCCAGCCCAGGACACCCCAACCTTATACACGCAACCCCATTACAGACGGGGTTATCCAACAAAAAAATAAACTATTATGTGATATATACCAGGATATAGTGAAGACACGATCCTGGTCAGAAGCTGGTTTATCCAGCAGATTAAAATTAATAAAGCAACACTCACCAGAACTATATATAGCCCTGCGCAATTTCGGCAGAAACAGGCAACTCTATGAAAAGTATTCAATAATAAAAAGATACCTATAACAATAAGCGCTCTGTACGATACAGGGCGCTTATTAATTCCGCAGGTCTTTTAAATGTCAAAAGGACATAGGGAAAAACCGGCGAAATATGTTAATGGGTATTGACTCTGCAGTAAATTCTCTCTATTTTAGCTTTTATCTTCTGACTCAGCATCTATCTCTAACTTTTCCTTTTTCAGAGTTTCGTCAATGGTTTCTGTGTCTTGGAATTCTGCTTTGTAAACCGAAACTTCGTTTAACTGTACATTTTCTTTATTAACATCGATGCGCTCTTCACTAAGTGGAATTCGCATGGTCTCAGTTTTTTCGTTGTCACCCACAGATTTCTCAACCACCAGTTCTTCACGGGATACAGGGACTGTTATCGTTTTTTCTTCAGTGATAACGTCTTTATGAATATCTACATCGGAGGTTTTGACTCTGTGTGTTTCAATATCCAGTTGTTCTTCACGAAGTGGTATCTTTATATCATCTTCTACTTTGTATTCTACTTCGTTGTAACGTCGAGCATCTGTGTTAGAGCCAATAACTGCTCCCATGACCAGGCCAATTGCGCTCAACGTGATGGACATGGACAGAGGTATAGCCGTAAAGAGGAGGCCCAGGCCCGGGAGTATGCTTTCTCCAATTAACCCAATGAAAAAGCCAAGAAAGGCTCCCACAATTGCGCCAACAATTATTCTCATTGTACGGGATAAACTGTTTTGCACCATAACATCCTCCAATACACAGTTATTTAAAACTCCTACAAATTATTAATTTGTAGGAGTAGTGGATTAATGTTATTATCTTCCTAGTGGCGGTATTTATCCTTCTTCTTTAACCGGGGCTCACCTTCGGCGTCGATGTCGGCTTCTTCTCTTTTCAGTTTCTTATCAACCTGTCTGCTTCCCTCAACACTCTGCTTGTGAGCTTCAACCTGGCCTGTCACCATGGTGTGTTTATCTACATCGATTTCGTCTCTGTTTGTCTGAATATGATACGTCTCTTCTTCGCCAATGGGAGTATCACTTTGCTCGTTTAATGCTCTGCGTTCAATAATGACTTCTTCACGGCTTACAGGCACGTCAACCGCTTTATACTCTTCGATAACATCTTTGTGCAGATTAACTTCGCCGCTTTTTACCCGATCTTTATCAATATCCATTCTTTCTTCGTGTAACGTAAGCTTTGCGTCCTCAGCAAACTCTTCTTTATGCTTATGCTTTTCTTTATCAAATTCTTTTTTCTTTTTCATACAAAAACCTCCTGTCAGTTTTTCAAAGTGCATTATTAGTTTCTTACTAAACGGCAATAAAATAACAGGAAAGCTTATGTAGTAAAGTAATTGTTTTTGTAGGTAGTATACAATATCCATTTTTTTTTAATATGTGGGACAAGGAGACCCTCTGCATGGGTTGCCTGCCACTAGCTGAAGGGTAAAAGGAGAAGAGCAAAATGAACAATGCTAGAGAACATACCGACATAAGGAAAATATACCTGCAACGGACAGAGGATTATCAAAATCAATTGGTCCATGCCCACCGACAAAGCAGGGGATTATCCTCTCTGCGTCTTATTTCTTTTCTCGGTGGAGGGGGTGCTTTGTCCTACGGCTATTACAGGACAATGCCGGTCATGTATTTTCTGGCCTTTATCCTGTTCGTTCTGTTTGTTCATCTGATTGTCCGTCACTCAAGGCTTAATGACAAGATCAGTTTTCTGGAGAACTTGGTGCAAATCAATGAAACGGCCATTGTAAGGCTGGATGGCAACTGGACAACCTTTACCGATGACGGAAGCCAATACGTTAACCACAATCATCCCTATACCACAGACCTGCATATCTTCGGGAAAAGTTCACTGTTTCAATTTATATACGTACCCCTGTCTTCCGGGGGGAAAAAGCGACTGGTGGAGATGTTAAGCTCTCGGCCATCGTTTACCGAAATTGCACCGCGACAGGAAGCGGTTGCCGACCTGGCACAACGTCTGGATTTCAGACAACACCTGCAGGCAACGGCAAGCGATGCCTACTTTAAAAAGAAAAACCCCGCAGAAGTGCTTTCCTGGCTGGAAAGGAAGTATAGTACAGGTTCTGTGCCTCAAGCAGTATTTTTCCTGCCCGTTGTAACCCTGGTCATGTTTGCCCTGGCTTTTTTGGGGTTTGTACCGTATATATTGCCTCTTGCTTCATTGATGCTACAGGCGCTTATAGCTCTCTGGGGCGAACGGGTAGTATTGGAACGTTTTAAGGACCTGGAAAAGCCCGTTATACTCCTAAGGCGATATGCCGAACTGTTAGCATGGATAGAGGGTGAGGAGTTTAAAGCCTCCTTTTTGAAAGAGCAAAAACAACGGCTTTTTACCGGCGATGTTTCGTCCTCCCGCCTTATTAAGCGCTTAAAGAGTATAGCTGAGCGAAATGATCTGCGCTTTAGCAACGCTCTGATCTATTACCCGTTAAATATCAGCCTGTTTTGGGATTTGTGGACCCTGCGGAAACTGCAGGCCTGGCAAGACAAATGGGGAAACTCCGTCAGGGAGTGGTTTGACGCCGTTGCCGAGATAGAGGCAATCTCCTGTCTGTCCGGGCTGTACCACGATAATCCCCAGTGGATTTTCCCCAAAGTAATGGATGGAACGCCATTTATAGATGGGCAAAACATAGCCCATCCGCTTATTTCACCGGATGAGCGCGTTGGCAATGACTTAGCCATGCCCGAGCAGGGCCGGGTGCTGATGATAACCGGCTCCAATATGTCCGGTAAAAGTACCCTGCTTCGCACATTAGGCATTAACCTGGTTTTGGCCTATACCGGCTCAGCGGTTTGTGCCACAGAAATGTCCTGCTCCATGATGGATATCTACTGTAAAATGCAAATCCATGATGACTTAAAAGAGAGGACCTCCACGTTTTATGCCGAGCTTAAGAGAATGAAGATGATCATAGATGCAGCCAAAAGCAAAGAACCGCTCCTGGTGCTGCTGGATGAAATCTTCAGAGGTACTAACTCCCGAGACCGGATCACTGCCACCCGGACCGTAATCCGCCAACTACATGAACTAAACACCATCACCCTGGTGACAACCCATGACCTGGAGTTAGGCAGTCTGGCCGATGAGTACCCCGGCACAATCTCCAACTATCATTTTACCGATGACATCAAAGACGACCACATAGAATTTGATTATAAAATTAAACCCGGCATCTCTAAAACAGCCAACGCCATAGCATTAATGAAGATGATTGGTATAGAAGAGCAAGAGGACAGTAGGGTTAAAATCACTACCGATTATAAGAAATAGGAATAAGCAGGAAGTGAGAGCAAATGGAGATCAGGAATATGTCTGCAAGTGATATTGCCGGACTGGCAGTACTGTATAAGCAGTTTTGGGGAGAAGAATCATCTTCTCAGTTAATGACACAGAAATTTAAGGAGCTGCAGAATAATCCCCACTACATTTTTTTGAGTGCAGTTGAGGGTAATCGTTTAGTGGGATCAGTGCAAGGGATAATTTGCGAAGAATTATATGGGGAATGTAAGCCGTTTTTAGTTATCGAGAATTTAGTAGTAGACCGTCAACGCAGAAGGCAAGGGGTTGGCCGGTCTCTTATTGCAGAGATGGAGAAAGCAGCCATTAAGCACGGCTGCTACCAGGTATTATTTATCACTGAGAACCACAGAACTGAGGCAGTTAATTTCTATAGTTCATTAGGGTTTCGTAAGGATACACATAAGGGTTTTAAGAAGCAGTTAATTTAATGAGCAAGGAAGCTATTTGTGATCCCCGTATCTGATTGGTACGGGGGTTTTTCTATGCTTTTGACAATAGGACCTGTAGCCCAAAAAAATAGTACTGCATCCTCACGATAATAAACACAGCGTTTGATATAATAATGTCAACAATTACAATAAATGGCTTTGTAACAATTGTTAATAATTTGGCAACAGTTTTTCATTAATTGGTAAAACATGGGCAATTACTTTATATTATAATTAATGTGGACCCGTCGTTGATTTTTCTACACTCTTGTTCATTTTTGTACAAAGCTGCTGGTCAACCTGGGTTGTCAATGCAGAAGTTATTAAATGAGTAAGGGGGTAGAACAGATGACTTTTTGGGGCAGAGTCCTTGCATTGATTATATTTATTTCTTTTTCCTGGGGGATGCGTACTTTAGTATCTAAGAAGTTTACCGACAGTGCTCTTGACCGGGAAGAGAAAAAAAATGATTAAATATTTTTGCAGTCGATTAATGGCATTTTTTTTCTACATTTGGATAAATGACCCTCAAAAACAAGAAGAGAGGTTCGAAAACTATAAATGGGATTAGGATTGTTCTCTAAGTGTCCGGAGTACACAGATCTGTTATAAATCCATAAGCTTACTGAAGCTGAGTTTCCCGCTCAGCTTTTATTTACGCTACGCTACAGCCAGGTTCCAGTTCTGAGAAAGCTTATGGTTATTCGCTCCGGGTGTCAATTAAAACGTACGTACCTGAGGAGGGCACTATGTCATACATGGGTAAAGTTTTAGTGGTGGATGATGATCACATTGTTTTGGAACTTGTTAAATTGTATGGAGAGAGAGAAGGGTTTGAAGTCATCGTGGTAAGCGATGGCGACCAGGTCCTGCCTATATATGACCGAGAAAACCCGGATGTTGTTATTTTGGATATTATGCTGCCCGGCAAAGACGGGCTTACCCTTTGCCGCAGCTTAAGAGAGATACGCATGATCCCAATCATTATGCTTACCGCCAAAGGCGAGGAAGCTGATCGGGTTCTGGGATTGGAAATGGGTGCAGATGACTACATTTCCAAACCTTTCAGTCCCCGGGAGCTGGTGGCCAGAATTAAAGCGGTACTGCGCCGCACCCAGGCGGTTGAAGGGGTGACCAATTGGAAATTAAAATACAACGGACTGGAAATTCATGCTGATATCAGAAGAGTACTGGTGGATAGGGAGCACATTGAGTTAACACCGAGAGAATTCGATTTGCTCTATCACCTGGCAAAAAATCCGCAGCGTGTTTTTACCCGTGACGAACTTTTGGCCGCTGTATGGGGGTATGACTACTTTGGTGACCAACGGACAGTGGATGTGCATATTCGCAGACTGAGGACAAAACTGGTATCGCTGCAGCATGAGTATCTGTCCACTGTTTGGGGGGTTGGTTACCAGTTTACGCCACCTGTCAAAGAGGGAGAGATTTCGTCATGAACGCCTACCTTGAACAAGGCAGAGAATACCTCAAGCAGGGAAAAGACAGAGTGCGGGGATATGTTCCTGTTGCTAACAAACTCTTTAGTGGGACCAAACGTTTTCTGCGGCAGCAATTTGATAAAAATATCTACACAAAAATATTGTTCACTAATGTGACGGTTTTTGTTGTGGTGATGATTGTCTTGACCATGTTTTCTTCTTTTGTGGTAAGGCATGTCATTTACGAGCAGGCTCAGCAGGAACTGCTACGCAAAGCCAGAAGGGTAAACTTCGCTTTAATGCAGCAAACAGACTATGAGTGGAATGGCGCCGATGAGACTTTAAGTGAACTTCCCCATGGCAGCCATGGTTTGCTGAGATATCTCTCCGACACCTTTGATTCCAGGATCACCATTTTCGACGATGAAGGAAATATCTTGGGTACATCTGCGGAGCAGGATGTGGTACCCGGCAGCAAGGTTGATGCTAAATTTCTGGACACATTGAGCTTGGGCGAGCCTGCCATAATCGAAAACATGGAAAGAGAAACCGGTCAGAATAATTTTATTGCTTTTGTGCCAATGGGCAATCAGTCGGACCCTATGAATCTGGGAATCCTCCTGGAAGCAAGGTTGTCCAACCTAAATCTGGCCTTAAATAATATGCAGTGGTATTTGCTGCTTGCGGGAATGGTAATATTGGTGGTAATCCTCTTTATCTCAGTCTACCTTGCCATGTCAATATCCAGGCCCATTTCCCGTTTATCGGCTACAGTTGCCGATCTCAGCAGAGGTAACTTTTCTTCAGATTATGACGATGATTCTCTGGATGAAATCAGAGACCTGGCTGGGCAGCTAAATAAAATGTCTGTCAGACTGCAGAATGCTCAGGCCGCCAGTGCAAAGATGGAAGAAGACAGAACCAAACTGTTTGCGGAAATATCTCATGAGTTGCGCACACCATTGACCGCTGTTCAGGGCTTTGTAGAAGCAATTCGCGATGGTATGGTACCAGATGAAGCGGTGCTTAAGAGGTACTTGGAAACAATCTGTGATCAGACGGTGCATATCACCAGATTGGTGGACGACATGCTTTCATTAAGCAGGTTGGAAAGCGGCAACATTACTGTGGAGAAGCTTCCCCTGGATTTGACTGCTCTTGCGCAAGGAGTTGTTACTTCCATGGAAGGGATGGCCGGCGGCAATAACACCACACTTCAGTTCGTAACCAAAACAGGAAACAGCTTTGTGCTTGGCGATGTGGACCGTATGGAGCAGATTATTCGCAATCTGCTTAAAAATGCCATCAAAGCCACAAAGGACGGAACCATCAAGGTAGGAGTTGAAGAACAACAAAAGCAGGTCATTTTAACCATCGCCGACAACGGCATCGGTATACCGCCTGATGAACTGCCCCACATTTGGGATAGATTTTACAGAACCAAAAATCAGCGAGACCGTTACATGCAGGAAAACGGCAGCGGCCTGGGGCTGGTAATTGTAAAAAAACTTGTGGAGTTGCAGGATGGTAAAATCGAAGTTATAAGTAGATTAGGTAAGGGGACTACCTTTACCATTACCTTCCCAACCTATACCAAAGAAGATTAATTGGGAGGAAATATAATTCGTAACAACTGTTAACTTTTTAGAAACACACTTTATAAATTACGAAAAAATATGTTAATATTGTTTTGCTATAATCTAACCATAGAGCTTGTCAGCCAGTTTCCGGCGGGAAGGCGTATGGCAGGGATGTTGCTCCCCCGAAGCGGTCCCCGTCATCTTCTCCCCCGGATTTTTTATCTCAAAAAAGAAGGTGAGCCTATGGTAAGAGGGTATTTTAAACCATACCCGGCTGAAATTTTTTATGGGTCTGAATGTCTCTTTTGTAGTGTTATTATTACCCCGGAGAACCTTTGTAACAAATGGTATGAACCGGTATGTAAAGAATGCTCACATAAAAATGTCCAAATGTACCGGTCAGTAGTCAGTACCGCTGTGTGACCATTTTAAAGAACCCGTAATCACAGGATTACGGGTTCTTTTGTGTTTGAACAGGGTATAAGGGGTCTTTGTGCCATGGTTAAGTCAACCGTAGAAAATGGGAATTTCTCTGCAGGGCATAAATAGGCGTTTTTTTAATATTATAGGATAAGTATGTTTAGAGAAAAAAAAATCCACAGGAAGGAAATGGTATCCTTAATGCAGAATAAATAGTAAAAATATTCAGAAAATACAATCATTAATCACTGTCTATGGCCACAAGCCGAATGTTAGTTAACAGTTGGAGGGAAGTGATGCCCGAAATAGCTGATTTTATGGAAGTGATTCTGCAAAAGTGTGAAATAAGAGAGGGGGATTAAGGTGAAAAGTAAGCGAGGAGTACTAGCCGTATTAGTGGTGTTTGGTGTATTGGTTAGCATGGCCCTAAGCGGGTGCGGTGGTAACGGAGATGACTCCGCAGCACAGGACGATGCGATTCGGATAGGTATAGCCGGGCCGATGACATTTATTCACGGAGAACATATGTGGAAGAGTGCTACTATGGCTGCAGAAGAAATTAATGCGGCTGGCGGGGTACAGGTTGGTGATGTTAAGCGCCCAATTGAATTGGTTAGTGTGGAAACCAATGAGATTCTAAACGTACCGGACGCTGCTAATGCCATTGAGCGTGCCATTACCGTTGATAATGTAGATTTTCTGCTTGGCGGGTTTCGGACAGAGGCTGTCCTGGGAATGCAGGATGTGGCGGCGGATCATGAAACAATCTTTATCATCACAGGATCAGGGCACCCTCAGCTTACAACACGGGTGGGCGAAGACTATGAAAAGTATAAGTACTTCTTCCGTACAAACCCTATGAACTCTAACAATATGGCCAGAGCTTCGTTCTTGATTCTGCATGAAGTTGCCACCGTAGTTCGTGAGGACCTGGGCTTTGCGCAGCCCAAAGTAGCAATCCTGGCAGAAAGTGCAATTTGGGTAGATCCCATTATTGAAGCATCTGAAGCACAGATGCCGGAAATGGGTCTGGAGATAGTTGGTGTTTGGCGTCCGTCGGCAAATGCCACAGATCTTTCGGCAGAACTTTCTGCAATCAGTGCTTCCGGTGCGCATATTATCTTCACTGTGATGTCTGGTCCCGTAGGCGGGCCATTTGCCAGACAGTATGAAGAACTTCAGGTACCTGCTGCAGTTGCCGGTATTAACGTAGATGCAATGGGCGGTAAGTTCTGGGAAACAACCGGAGGACTGGGTGCATATGTCAGCACGTTAAACCTGGTAGGCCGTGTTGAGACCTCCCCCCATTCTATCGATTTCTTTGACCGATTCATGGATAGGTATGAGGAAATTCCTGTTTATACTGTGGCAACGTATGATGCGTTGAACATTCTTGTTTCCGCCATTGAAGAAGCCGGAACAACTGAAAATGAAGCAGTGATTGCAGCATTACAAGAAACTGATGCTCCTGCCCTTGGTGGGCGAGTAGTATTTACCGATGAGCATGATGTTACCTGGGGTCCGGGATATGTTACAGGCCTTGGCACACAGTGGCAGGACGGTGAACTTAAAGTGTTCTGGCCCAATGACTGGGAGGGCATTAAGTACGAGGGAACGGTACGTTACGAGCTGGCACCCTGGGTAGTAGATTTTTGGCAGTAGACTTCAGGGCGGTAAAACTTATGTTTTACCGCCACATATTCCCCTGTAAACAGAAAGGGTGGCAGATATGTGGGAACAAATTTTTGTAAACGGGATAATCGCCGGCGGTAAATATGCAATGCTTGCTTTGGGGTTTTCATTAATTTACGGTGTTGCCCGAATTATGAACCTTACACACACCGCTTATTATATGCTCTCTGCATATCTTATTTTCTATTTACATCAGACACTGGCTGTGCCTTTAATTCTGTCTTATATTCTCTCCATTATCATCGTTGTGATTATCGGGATGGCTGCTTATAAAGTTATGGTTGCCCCGGTGCGTGAGCGGTTTACAGCTGTCCTGATTATTACGCTGGTTCTGGCCATGGTTGTCCAGGAGGCGGTGCTGATTGTCTTTGGCGGACACTACCGTACATTGACAAAGCTTGTTTCAGGCACTACGAGCTTTAGCGGGATGACGTTGACTAACCAGCACCTCTTCACTCTTGGTGCCGTGATTTTTGTGCTGGGATCTATCTGGATACTGTTATTTAGGACCAGTTTAGGTATAGCAATTCGTGCCATGGCCATGGACAGAGAGGTTGCCAATCTGATGGGCATGCCTGAGAGCCAGATAGCCGGGATAACTGTAGCTATTTCTGTGGGCCTGGCAGCTGTTGCGGGAGCGGTGGTTGCGCCTCTGTATATTTTAGAACCTGCAATGTGGATGCATCCCCTTGTGGTGGTAATGGCCGCCGTAATCCTTGGTGGCCTCGGCAGCATCAAAGGAAGTATTATCGGGGCTTTCATTTTGGCCTTTGCAGAGGTTGGGTTAGTTTTTCTTGTACCACAACTGGCTTTCCTGCGGGGAGCCGTTTCCATGGCTGTGCTGTTGGCTGTGCTGATGATACGCCCTGAAGGCTTATTTGGGATATTTATGGAAGGGGAAAGGTAGGTAAAATACATGCAATTAATCGCATACCTGTTTCGCAAACTAGGCCGTGATTTCCATGGGGAGATCGTTTCCCTGCCCACCCGGACAATTTTGTTAATATCCTTCTTAATCTTGCTGGTCTTACCGCTGCTAAATGATAGCTCGTACCTGTTGCGCGTTATTACCCTCACCAGTATTTTTACCATCTACGCAGCCAGCTGGGATCTATTGGGCGGATTCACCGGACAAATAAGTTTTGGGCACGCTCTGTTTTTCGGTGTGGCTGCTTATACTTCAGCACTACTGAATCTTCACCTGGGGATGCCTGTTCTCATAACAATTCCCCTTGGTGCTTTAGCAGCTGTATTAAGCGGCTTAGTATTGGGATTGCCGGGGCTCAGGCTGAAAGGACCATACTTTAGCCTTGCCAGTCTGGCGTTTCCAATTATTATGATGGGTATTGTTTTTACCTTCCCTCAGCTAACCGGGGGCGAGTTGGGCATCTCGGGGATTACGCGTCTGGCAGAAACCCGACTTGCCGAATATTATCTGAGTTTAATAATCATGCTGATAATTGTTTTAGCTATGTGGAAAATTGTTACATCTAAGATTGGGCTTATATTTCATGCCATCCGGGAAGATGAAATTACTGTTCGCGCTTCCGGTATTAATACCTCGTTGTATAAAATGCTGGCTTTTATCATAAGCGGTCTTTTTGCCGGGGTTGCAGGCGGTATGTATGCGCATTTTATGCGGGTGGTGGGCCCGTCAACACTTGAGCTGATTATGTCGTTGCAGATTATTGTTTGGGTTATTTTTGGGGGTATAGCCACTATCTATGGATCCGCTGTGGGTGTATTTATCCTCTTTCCATTAATGGAGTATCTCCGTGTAGTCCCTGAATACAGGATGTTAATTTTTGCTTTGATCGTTATTCTGGTTCTTAGGATTATGCCGGAAGGGATTTCTAACTGGGCACAGGATTTACTGGAGAATGAATGTCCCAGATGTAAAGAGCGAAACGCTTTTACCCGTTCTTCATGCCGGATATGTGGTACGGAAATTGATTCCCGCCTACAAATTAATTTTCTAAAAAGGGGTGCTTAAAAATGGAAGGGTACATGAAAAAGCCATGGCTTGAATACTATACTGAGGGAATGAAGCCGTCCGTAGAAGTACCTGAGCTTTCTGTTCCAGCAGTATTTTTAGAGATGTGTGCTAAGTACGGTAAAAAGACCGCCATTATTTTTTACGGTAAGCAACTCACCTACAATGAGCTTAAAAAGCAGGTGGAAAGCCTGGCGGCTGCTCTGGCCGAACTTGGCGTAGGTAAGGGAGATGTGGTTGCATTATATGTTTTAAACAGCCCGCAGTATATTATCTCTTATATGGCTGTACTGATGACCGGAGCGGCAGTCACCCCTGTGAGTCCTGTATTTACCAGTCATGAACTAAAATATCAATTGCAGGACAGTGGTTCCAAAACAATTATCTGTCAGGATATTCTTTACGAAAACCTGTTTAATACAGGTTTAGACATGGAAAGGGTAATCATAACCGGCATAGATGAATACCTTCCGCCATTAAAGAAGCTTTTAGGCAAAACACTACTAAAAAACTTTTCCCAGGAAATGAATTTGTCCAGGACAGACATCCCCAGTCAAGAAGGGTTTTATCAGTTTAAAGAGTTGTTGCGTTCTTCTGCTCCCCCTGTAAATGCAGAGATTGACCCCCATAGTGATATAGCTTCCATCACCTATTCCGGAGGCACAACGGGCCCCCCTAAAGGTGTTATGCTGAACCACCATCAGATTATCGCCTGCGGCATGATGATGAAGGGGTTTTTCCCGTTTCTCGAAGAGGGGAAAGAGGTCTATCCGGCATTTCTGCCGCTATACCATATCTATGGTCAGCTGGTCATTATGGTGATGGGATTAACCCAGGGTGCCACTTTAGTAATATTTACTACACCGGATATAGATGAAGTTTTAGCTGCAGTAGAGCGTTACCAATGTACCGGTTTTTTCGGTGTGCCCACAATGTATGAATACCTAAAGGAGTATGATAAAACCGGCAGAGTAGACTGGAAACGTCTGAAACTGCTGATTTGCGGTGCGGATACACTTCATGAAAGAACTGTGCAGGATTGGGAAAAGCGTACGGGTACACAGATTATTGAAGGATATGGGCAGACGGAAAGTGGAGGGGTGTCTATTGTAAATCCTCGCAACCGGCCCAAGACCGGAACCATGGGTATTCCTGTCTCCAACGTTAAGGCAGCAGTCATAGCCATTGATTCTACGGAGTTTGTACCTCCGGGAGAAGTGGGAGAGATTGTTTTGCAAGGACCCAATGTGATGATGGGATATTGGAACAAGCCGGAAGCTACTGCTGAAACACTGGTGCAGATAAACGGAGAGCAGTGGTTACGTACAGGCGACCTGGGATATATGGATGAAGAAGGATACTTCCATTTTGTTGACCGCACCAGAGATCTTATCAAATTCAAAGGCTATTCGATTTTTGCCAGAGATGTGGAAGAAGTACTTTACACTCACCCTCATGTCAAAGCAGCAGGTGTAATTGGTGTCTCTAATCCTAAAGTAGGGCAGATGGTTAAGGCTAATGTAGTTTTGCAGCCGGAAGCCAGAGGGAAAGTAACAGAGGAAGAGATAATTAAATTTTGCGAAGAGAGCCTTGCTCACTACAAGGTGCCAAAAATTGTGGAGTTCCGTGGGGAATTACCCAAGACTGACGTTGGCAAAGTTTCGCGACGGGAACTAAGGGAAGAGGAAGAGGAGGCTATATAACCTATGGCCGCACATTTCCTGGAAGTAAATAAACTGTCCAAGCGCTTTGGTGGACTGCATGCTGTCCGTGATGTAAGTTTTACTGTAGGTCGTCAGGAAATAGTTGGTTTAATCGGCCCAAACGGTGCCGGCAAGACTACCCTGGTTCGACTCATCTTAGGAATTATTAAAGCAAATTCAGGCCAGGTCTTATTCAAAGGTAAGAACCTGACCGGAAAGAAAACATGGAATATTGTTGGTGAAGGCATTGCCGGAACGTTTCAAAACGCCCGTCCTTTCGGTCATCTACCCATTATCGCCAATGTAATGGTTCCCTGCCTGGGGCCCCGTGCTTCCAGAAGGGGGGAGTGGGTAAAGACCGTAGAAGCCCGGGCTATGGATGCTCTGGAGTTTGTCGGCATTGCGGATCTTGCCAAAGAGCCGGCATCACTCCTTTCTCAGGGCGATCTTAAACGTTTGGAAGTAGCCCGTGCCATTGCCTGTGAGCCGGAACTCCTTATTTTGGATGAACCTTTTGGAGGCCTTAATCCCACAGAAACCAGCCTCATGGCTAAATCTATCCGCCGTTTACACAAAGGTGGCAGATTTGGGCGCCTTCACAGTGAAGGCCCGGCCATGATTATTATCGAGCATAAACTTTCTGAGTTAATGAAAATTGTAGACAGAGTGATAGTCCTAAATTTCGGCCAGACATTGGCCATGGGCACTCCGGAGGAGATTGTCAGAAATCCTAAAGTTATTGAAGCCTATATCGGTAAGGAGGTAATTTAAATGCTCCTTACTGTAAATAATCTTTCAGTGAGTTACGATACCGCCAATGTACTCAGTGACATAAACATTAAGGTTGAAGACAATGAATTGGTAGGTTTGGTAGGGCCAAACGGTGCCGGTAAAAGTACGCTCCTACGGGCCATTACCGGGCTTGTGAAATGGGAAAAAGACAACAAAAAAGGCCAGCGCCAAGGTAGAATTAAAATGGGAGGTACTGTGGAATTCATGGGCGAAAGAATTGATCACCTGCCGGCCCATGAGATTGTCCGCAAAGGGCTTGTCCACTGTCCGGAACGCCGCCGTCCTTTTGCAGAAATGACCGTTTACGAAAACCTGCTGGCCGGTGCTTATCTGCTAAAAAAGAACGGAACGGAATTTAATCGACTGCTGGAAGAGATATATCATCTGTTTCCCGTTTTAAAAGAAAGAGCCAAACAGATTTCCGGTACACTCTCCGGCGGAGAGCAGCAAATGTTGGCCATAGCCCGGGCTTTAATGCTTAAACCAAAACTTTTATGCATTGATGAGCCTTCAATTGGGTTGGCCCCCATTGTAAAGTCCGATCTTTTTGAGCGGATCAGTGCAATAGCCCGCTCCGGTATTACTATTTTACTTGTTGAGCAGGATGTGGCACTGACCTTTACCCTGGCCAGCCGCAACTACATTCTCTCTCATGGCCGATTGGTAAACGAAGGTTCCAGCCAAGATTTACTGGAGGATGAGGGCATTCGCTCATCTTATCTGGGATTATAAACAATAATCAGCTTAATCAATTTAAGATAACCCCGCTCCCTGCAGTATAGGAAGCGGGGTTGTTAGGTTTAGGGTAAAATGCACTAAATCGGTACTTGATTTATAACTTTTGGGTTACACTATTTTACAGTTGAAGGTTTACGAAAGGAGTAACCTAGACGCCATGTTATTTCTCAAAGACAGGTTTGTCCGCGGCTCAATAGCCGGAATGATTGCCGGCATCATTATGAATATGGTTAGTTATCTTTTGGTCAGAATTCTGGGATTCGGCGAGGATTTGTTAACGGATTACATGGCAGAAATGTTGTTTGGCCGGACCCCCCTGATGCCAGTGGAGTCGGTGGTTGCTCTAATCGGTCACATCCTTTTTACAGGTACTTTGGGAGTAGTCTTTGTTTATATATTAACTATTGTGGATAGTGATTACATTTTCTATAAAGCCCTGGCATTTGCCTGGGCCTCATGGTTTATCCTGTATTCGCTGGGTATTTTGTTTGAAGTTCCCCTGCTTGATAAGAATACGGTATCTACAATTATAGGGCATGGCATAACTTCAACAGTTTTTGGAGTTGTCTTAGCCTGGGTTCTGTCCTTAATTGAGAAGCGAATGCTATCATAAATATTAAAAGCTTGAATTAAGCAGAAGTCCAGATTCATCTTTTTTGCGTAGACGGGAAAAGAATTTCATATTCGGTTTGTTTATGTTAAAAACTATAAAGAAGGTTTTAAGAGAACAGGGGTGAGCTGATGAAAGACAGATTCACCAGAGGTTTTATTGCCGGTGCAGTGGGTGGAGGGTTTACAAATATTTTTGGTTACATCAGCTTTAACGTGTTCAACTTCACAGATCTAAGATTTCTTGACTATGCGGCAGTTGCCATGTTTGGCAGAAAATCTGAAAACTTGTTGGAGTTGCTATTTGCTCTTTCCGGACAGATTGCTTTTTCTGCATTATTGGGGGTTATCTTTGCTTTTCTATTGCCGTATATATCAAGTGTACATGTTTATTTTAAAGGATGGTTTTATTCAGTTACAGTTTGGTTTGCAATTTATGCCGTTACGGTTCTGTTTCAAGTACCGGCTGTTTCTGAAGTTAATTTGAACACAGCTTTTTCCAATTTAATAGCAGCCTCAATATACGGTATAGTGTTGCCATATGTGATGTTATGGCTTGAAAAAAATAATGTCTGAGAAGCCCTGTAATCCCAGATAACGGATTCAGGGCTTACTGTTTGCTTATCAGAAGGATATTCACGCGACGCTGCCGAAATATGGAAAGCAATAGTATACTTCGAACAAAGGAAGCATTACCTCTGTTGAAGAACGGCCAGGAATTATTCTAATGTAGAACAGGTATGGTTGATTATCGAATGGGGTG
This sequence comes from Dethiobacter alkaliphilus AHT 1, assembly GCF_000174415.1. Lineage (NCBI taxonomy): Bacteria > Bacillati > Bacillota > Dethiobacteria > Dethiobacterales > Dethiobacteraceae > Dethiobacter > Dethiobacter alkaliphilus. The sequence goes on along the minus strand of NZ_ACJM01000002.1, from coordinate 138,163 downwards.
AGCCAATTTGTGTGAGTTTTGCATTCAGCATGGTGAAGGAAAGAAATGGTATGAGGTTATGGGAAATTACTCTGCCGAACTGCTGGCACACCAGGATAGGCAAAAATATATTCGTCACTTTATTCCCAATGTACAAAGGAATGCGCAGGCCAATATTGCTAAACTGGCATGGGCCAAAGAACATTTTCCTTCAGTTTACCGTTATATTCGTGCCATTGGCACAAGCCGCATGAAGAGAATCCACTTTGGTCAGGTGGTCCCCCTGGAGGATGCGGAAAGAATAATTGACATGGTGCAGTCCATTACCAGGATTGCCTGTGTTTGCAGAAGTGTTTCTTCAGGGAGCAAAAACGGACGTTACTGTTTTATGCTGGGGATTGACCCCAATAATGCCGGAATCGATTATGCAGATCTGCAAAGTAGCCTAGAGACAATACCGCCTGAGAAAGCAAAGGAACTGCTGCGTCAGTTTGATGAGGAGGGGCTGGTTCATTCTGTCTGGACAATGAAGACCCCTTTTATTGGGGCCCTGTGCAACTGCAACCAGGATTGCCTGGCCTATAAAGTCCAGGTTCAGTCCGATCTGCTGGACTTAATGTTTAAGGCTGAATATGTTGCCTCAATCGAAGCATCTGCCTGTACCGGATGCCGGCGCTGCCAAAAGCTTTGTCAGTTTGAGGCCATCGATATGGCGCACGGATGCTGTAAAATAAATGAGCAAAAATGCTACGGCTGCGGGGTATGCCGCCAGGTTTGTGATACTGATGCAATTACCCTGCAAGAAAAATCTTATGCACAGGAGGTCAGGCATGAAAGTTTTAGGGATAGTAGGCAGTAAAAGAAAAAAAGGAAATACGTCAATTCTGGTGCAGAGCGCATTAAGAAAAGCCGAAGCAGAGGGGATGCAAACAGATTTAATTTTCCTGGGAGACCACTCCATTGCAGGGTGTACCGGCTGTGAAGGCTGTAAAGATACCTATAGATGTGTTATTGACGATGATATGCAGAAGATTTACCCTCTTTTGTTGGAAGCAGATGCCATTATTCTCGGTTCACCCACTTATTTTTATAATGTGACCGCCGATGTAAAGGCCTTTATCGACCGGTGCTATTGTTTCGTTACCTTTGCTGATGACGACCGTTCAGTCTGGGTAAGTATTAATGAAGCCCAGGGCGGAAAATTCGCCACGGTTATTGCGGTATGTGAACAATATTCGGAGGCAGACATGCGGTATACCCCTGAAGCAATGGCACTACCGTTGGAGGCATTGGGCTACAGGGTAATTGATAAAGTTAAGGTCTTAAAATTATTTGCGGCAGGAGAAGCCCGACAAGACAAAATCTCCTTAGAACAAGCGGCAAAAGCAGGGGAAAGACTAGCTAAGACATTAAAGTTAAAACAAGAAACGAAACAGAGGTGAGCTACATTCTATCTATCTGGCCATCGGCATGTTCAAGTTTCATGACCAAGTCTTCGTTTTTAAAGATATATATTTCCTGGTGATAACCGAAGTCCTGAATCTGGATGCTTAAACCATCAATGTCTTCATCATTGGTTTTGGCCTGGTAAAACTCCAGACCCATTTGTTCCAACTCTTCAAAACAGGTAGCAGCCGCACCGACTGCAGTGCCGGCACCTCACCGGCTAAAGCGGGCAAAATTTGGCATAGAGCGGGTTATCATAAATCTGTTAATTAACACTATGGCCACAATAGCGATTAGGAAAAGAGGAATATATTGTTTGGCACCGCCGCCATTAGCCGGTTGCGGGTGCTTTTTTTGCCGTACAGTAAGATTTTCCGCATCTTCCCATTCTTCATCGGTCAAAATATCTTTTGTCATTTTCGCACCTCTCTTTCAGGCATGATATCCTTTAGCATACCCCTATATGGTATATTAGTCAAGTTGCGTTCCATAGTTAATCATAATAAAATTCCTTATTGACCATAATAAAAAAATAGTGGGAGGAAAAAAATCACTTCTTGACGAATTATAGATAAAATATTTATGAAACATTTGGTAAAGCAAGTGTTATCTAAGAGGGAGGAAACATCAATGAACAAAGTGGAAAAAGCGTTAATGCATGGACTTTTTGTCCATTTGCATCACAACATTGACAAAGCCATTGATTTTGGTGCCTTTAAAAAGCTCAATGAAAAGGTAGACAAAACCTGGCCGGGAGCTCTTTTGGTTGGCCCGGACGCCAACGACGATGCTGCGGTAGTTGAAATTCCCGGGGAAGGCACCCTGGTAGTAGGAAAAATGGAGAGCCATAACTCTCCCTGTGTGCCAAGGCCTTATGATGCTGCAGCCACAGGAGCCGGCGGTGCAATGAGGGATGTGGTAGCTATGGGCGGCAGACCACTTTTTGCCCTGGATTTTATCGGCACCCGCCCTCTTGAACAAGAAGTTTTGGTTGGTCCCTGCGGTTTTAAAGGTGAATGTACCTGCGGTAATTGCGAAACTATGACCAGTCAGGATCGCTTAAACATAATGTTAAAAGGGATCAGGGATATGTGTAATACTATGGATGTATTTGTTGCGGGAGGAGGTTTCTCCACTTCCTTTAGCGACATAGTGCCTGCTTGTGTAGTCGCTGTGGTGGGTAAGCTGGTAACGGACAAGCCTCTCACCAAACCTGCCAAGATTGCCGGGAACAAGATTATCGTAGTGGGCGAAACAGGTACCGACGGAAACGACACTCTGTACAGAGCCGGATTGGTTTCGGAGATGCGTCCGGCTATAGCGCTTTTTGAAGAAGAAAGAGTGACCATGGATGCCAGCATCGCTGCGTTTAAGACAGGTAAAATTAATGCCTGCTCCGATTTAGGAGCCGCCGGTATTGGAGCAGCAGTATGCGAATCAGCCCGTTATGGCGGCTTTGGAGCCAAGGTGGACTTAACCAACGTTCCGGTAAGAGATAAGGATATTACGCCTGAGGAAATTCTAATCTGCGAAACACAGGCCCGGATGCAGTTCCAGGTTAACCCGGAGGATGTAGATGAAGTCTTAGAGGCTATCCGTTCTCAAAACGCCAAAGCCACTGTTGTTGGTGAAATTACCAATGATGATAAAGTTGTCTTTGAGTACCAGGGTAAAGAAATCGCCTCCATCCCCAATAACCCTTCTGAAGAAATCCTGGATGAACTGAGAAAATACTAATGATCAACGCACAGGCAACCCCCGTAATTATTTACGGGGGTTGCTTTATTTGACCGCTCTTTAGTTAAGATATGTTTCTTTTACTCCAGGTTTTGGCTCCCAGTTTTTGATAGCCAACCACATTGGCTTGTTGAGCATCGGGGACCAATATTCTTTCGAATCCGGGAAGTAGCCAGTTATACAGTTGTGCTCCACCTCCGCCGGTTATCAGGTAATGATCAAACTTTTGATTTAAGCCGGCTATTTCTTCTGTGATCTGCCTGGCCAAAGATTGAAACGCAGCGGTGTGGTTTTGCAATTGGTTCTTTATAAATAACCGATCTACGTCATACAGAGGAAGGCCACCCAAGTCCTGACTGATTCCTTTATAAGCTACGGCCATTCCCAGAGGACGTGTAAATGAAAAGGGTCGGATAATTTCCAGCGCTGAGAGGGCTAAAATGTCCAGAGTATGGAAGCCAACATCTACTACTAAAATGTTTTTGGACGCTAACCGATGATCAATTGTATTTCCACGTGAGTCCAGAATAAGCGACATGGCGCTTCCTAAGGGCTGCGGTACGATTTTTGTCTGTTGAACTTCCAGAGCACAGTTGTATGTTTTATTGTCCATTTGAATCCGCACCCGGTTAGGCAGGTGCTGCAGTTGATTATCCAAATCGTCTTTATACTGAAAGTAAAAATCTACAGGTAATCCGGTTACAATATTGACCCGGCCAGGTTTTAAGGCTGCCAAGGCAGTGGCAGCTAATATTGCAGAAATGTCGCTGCGTGCCTTATTTGCCGCCATGCTAAAGTATTTAATTGTCGCTTGCCGAATTGCCAGCTCCCCAACAAAGTAATGTTGATCGTTATACCATAACTGAATATTATTTTCGATGCCGGTAGGTGATTCAAATAGATTAACAGCCTCGCCCACAACAGACGGGCAACGAAAGAACTGGCCGTTATGGCCGGCCTTAGTCCAGCCAAAGCCTAAGTCGATGCCAACGACAGACTCCTTCATATCAAACACTCCCTGTTATATGACATTTATATTTAATTCTATGATGAAATTGTCGAGATATAACATTAGGCTCAATTATGGCTCAGAGGTGAGAACTATTTTTACGTAAGAAAAAAATAGTCTTTACGTTTCAAGTCTAAAGTGATAAAAATAAGGTAAGGTATATGTTATTGCATTTTTTGTGAAATTTTTCGTTTGCCTGGCAGGAATACTTTATTATTTTGAAGAATAGGAATCATTAATTATAAGGAAAAAAGATGTAATCGAGAAGTTTCATAGCATATAGTTATATTCGAAGTCCAACTTCTGCAACTTGTAGAGACTCAACATCAGTGTTAAATTGGACGCTTTACCCACGAGCATGACAGGGCAGAACCCTAAGGGGTAGTCGCCTATTATTTGTTTAAGGGAGGCTTTTAAACTGATGAGCTTTACAGCTGCACAGGAAATTCAGGCTACAACTGAAGTTATTACCTCGCTTTTACCCGTATTTGCAGTGGCGGTTCCTTTAGCAGGATCCCTGCTGGTTTTTTTTGCCGGAAGATTTTCGGAAAAACTCCGGGATATCTGTGCTGTTATTACCGCACTTATTACTTTTGGTATCGTATTCTCCATGTATCCTTTGGTACAGCAGGCAGTGCTGCAATATGAGTTTGCGAAATTTCTCCAGGTTAGCATTCATTTTCGTGTGGACTTTTTTGGTTTTGTCTTCGCGGCTTTAATGTCATGCATCTGGTTTCTGGCAACCCTTTATTCCATTGCCTATATGGAACACGGGCGGGCAAAAAACAGGTATTATGTTTTTTTGCTCTCCACTCTGGGTCACTGTCTGGGCGTGGTGTTGGTAGGGGATCTGTTCAGTTTATTCTTATTCTTTGAGTTAATGACCTTCTCATCTTATGTTTTGGTGATTCACGAGGAAACTCCGGATGCCATGGCAGGCGGTGCGGTTACGTTGTACCTGGGTGTTTTCGGAGGCTTGTGCCTGCTAATGGCCATTTTTCTGCTTTACTTCAATGTGGGAACCATGGAAATTATACCCCTGTATGAGCAGATTGCAGCAAGTGCCATTAATCCATACACAGTGGTTACACTGTTTCTGGTTGGCTTCGGTATTAAGGCAGGAATGGTACCTCTGCATATCTGGTTGCCCAAAGCGCATCCGGTGGCCCCGGCTCCGGCCAGCGCATTGCTTTCCGGCCTGATGATTAAAGCTGGTGCGTACGGTATTTTCCGCGTGGTAGGCATGATTTTTACTCCGTCAGAATTCAGCGAGGTGGCCGTGCCGTCCATAGTATCAGTTAATTTCGGATACGCCATCATCTGGATGGGTATCATCACCATGTTTTTGGGTGCTTTTATGGCCCTGCTTTCCACCGGTGCCAAAAAAATTCTCGCTTACAGTTCAGTATCGCAAATGGGCTATATTCTTCTGGGAGTCGGCACGGCCGCGTATCTGGGCTTTGCCGGTCCCATGGGCTTTGCCGGGGCCTTGTATCACATCATTAATCACGCCTTCTTTAAAGCAGGGCTTTTTATGATGGTGGGCTCAATTTATATGATTACCCATAACCTGGACATAACCCAGGTTAGAGGCATGGCCAAAAAAGTGCCTTTTATCGCTGTTACCTTTTTGATAGGTTATGCCGGGATTGGTGGAATCCCCGGGTTTAATGGCTATGGCAGTAAAACCATTCTTCATCATGCCATTGTTGATGCCGCCAACCTGCACGGATCCGTTCCGCTGCATGTTGCAGAAAAGATATTTGTGGTTACCAGTGCCATGACTCTCTGCTATTTTGCCAAACTGTTTAGGGGCCTTTTTCTCGGTGATGTCCCGGAGAAATACGATAAGAAGAGTTATAACTTCACTTGGCCCGTATATGCGGTTCTGGGTACCTTTGGCGCGATAATCATTGCAATCGGCCTGTTTCCCCATTTCCTGCTGAATCGGATGGTCATCCCCGCTATGGCCGGCTTCACCTATGACCCTTATAAAGTAGCGTACCTGGAAAATCTCAGTGTCTGGATTTGGCCGGATATCCGCGAGATGGTAATCGTGGTTGTTTTAGCTGTCCTTTTATTCTATGTCTTAAACCGCTTCCGCCTGATGGAGTGGAGAGCGCCTCATTGGCTCAGCGTGGAGTTTGCCTTTTACCGCCCAGCATATCATTTCATCGTGCATACTTGCTGTAATTTCGGCACAAAGTTTGATGCAGCCATTAATAAGGTGTATCTGCAAACAGGAGCTGTGTCTAATAAAATGTGTACCTACGTAAACATGTTTGATGAGTCCATCAATGATGCCTACGAAAAATCAGGGACTTTTGCCCGGCGTGTGGCAGAGGGAACTGAAAGATTTGACTCATCAATTAATGACGCCTATGAAAAAACGGGCAGCCTGGCGCGGCGCATGGCAGAGGGTACTGAAAAGTTCGACACCTCGCTGAATGATGCCTATGAAAAATCCGGCAGTTATGCCCGGCGCATGGCGGAGGGAACTAAGCGGTTTGACTCTTCCTTAAATGATGCTTATGAAAAATCCGGAAAGTATGCCAAGAAAATGGCCCAAAAAACCGCACAATTTGATGACTCTCTGGACGATATGTATGAAAAATCCGGTCAACGCTCCCGCAGTTTTTGGGATAAACTGAGAGGCAAGCCATCTGACTGGAACATTAAAAACCTTAATTTTGATTCACTGCTGATGGCAATAATGCTAGTATTGTTTTTCCTTATAATCTTTTACTTTTCCAACATTACAGTCCTCTAACACCATTGCATACACACATTAAAAGCACTGACTTCATTGTCAGTGCTTTTATCATGTCTGCCTTAGAGACCATTAGCCGCGATAATTTCCTCTACAGTGACACCGTACTTCTCGGCGATAGAGTGTAATGTTTCTCCCTGGTTAACGGTATGAATCCGGGAACTGGGAGTCGGTGCAGGCATCATCTCATTTACGGTGACCAATCTGTACCCTTGATGCATCAGTCCGGTAATGATGCGCGGCAGAGCTTTTACTGTATTGTAGCCGCCCACATGCATCAGGATGATTCCGTTGGGGGAGGAATTATCTAAAACCCTGTTAACCAGATAGTCGGCAGTAATTGGCTTCCCGCCGATTTCATGAGCCCAATCGTGGGAATCTACCGTCCACATAATGGTATACGGGTACCCCTCCTGTGCCAGGATTTTCAGCATACGCTCATTATAGGCACCGTAGGGCGGCCTAAACAGATAAGGCCTTCTGTTGGTGATTTCTTCAATGATACGGGTGGATTCACCAAGTTCTTCTCTGATTTCCGTTTCATTCATCTGTGACATATCTGCGTGGGTCAGAGAATGGTTTTCAACAATATGACCTCGGTTAACTATCTCGCGGGTCAAATCGGGATTATCCCTTACCCAAAGAGCTCTGGGAAAAAAGGTGCTTTTTACATTATATTTATCCAACTCATCCAACAGAGGGATTGTTTGGTCATAATACCAACCGGCGTCAAAGGTAAGAGCAATCTGTTTTAGAATTCCCTCGTTTACTACCTTTGAGATACTTGGGCTATCGTTTTCGGAAAACGGTATGATTAACTGTTGCCCAACATAAATTGCCGGAGTTTCCGGTTCAACCCTGCCTTCAGGAGGTTGGGGACTAATGAAAAAGGCATCAAAGCCGGCCTCTTTTAACCTTCTGACCTGTTCTTTGGCCCGCTCCTTTGAAGAAAAAGCACCCGCCTGAACGCGGTAAAGTTTCTGACCGCTTAAATCCCCGTTTTCAGGTGCAGGACTAATGATAAAGGCATCGAAACCGGCCTCTTTTAGATTTTTGACCTGCTCTTCGGCCCCTTGCCTTGAGGAGAAGGCTCCAGCCTGAACACGATATAACTGCCGGGCTATACTCATTTCCACACCTCCTTGTCACTGTTTTTGTTAGCCCCCTACTGACAACGTAATTCCCTTTATTTTATGTTGTGGATGCCAGGGGTGTCACAATGGCTCTAATGATTTGACTTCACAGCGTCTACTTCTAAGGAGCAGTAGCAATTTTTGAGTTCCGGAATAAAATATAACAGGGTTCTATGAATTTGAACATAAGAGGTGATAGAATGACGGATAAAAAGAAACTTCCTATAAGAGATCCCATCGCGATGCTGCAAAAAGAATATGACACAATTGTTTCTGAGACAGAACGGCTACATTTAATGCAAGGTCTGTTTTTAACAAGGTTGAGGGAGCTTGTAGATTGGTATACCATTAACAGAAAACCTAAAAAAGGCTGGGAAGAATACTTTTCGATAGGAAGGGAAACCAAGCTAAAGGGAGAAAGTGTGTGGACAGTCAGAAGAATCCTGGGCAACCCGCCTTATAAAATTCGCAGTACCGCCGTGTTCCCCGCTGCTAACCGGGAAATCTGGGTCTTTACTCCTTACGATAACGACTCTACCGGGCTTTACCTTTATTTTAAGGGTAATCAGCTGGACAGTTTTAGGCTTGATACGTTCACCGGCTTTTACGGTTCAGATCTATTAGATGATCACGGGTTCTGGCAATAGCAAAAGCGGAAACCACCGGTAAAAAGAAAAATGCCCCGAATCACCTCTTGAAAAGGTGGTCCGGGGCATTGTAATTAGCATCTAGACTCCTGGTTTAAGTTAGCTATTACTCTTACGATTCAATTGGAGTGCAAAAGCAATTATCTGTTTTAGCGCATCATTAATGTCATCCGTGCTTTTTATCTTAACATGACGCATTTTATCCCCTGTGCCCTCTAGGAGGCCATTTGGATCTTCGATTTCTGTGCCACGGAAAAACCCGAAGTTAATATGGTTTTTAAAGGCTACAAAATAACATAACAAACCATGGTCTTCATAAGTTGGCTGTTTCCACTTCATAACCCTTTGAGCTTCCGGGGCAACCTCCAACACTAATTGATCAAGCTTCTTGGCGGCCTCAAGCTTCCATCCATCTAAAGCTTGGGTATATTCATCGATAGTTTCAAATTTACGTCATCTTTATCTCCACCTTTTTCGTTTATGATAGACACTTCTATGGTACTATTTACTTCACCAGGTTGTAATTCCTGCGATAGCTGTTAAGAATCCTAAAGATTTGTTGGTTGGGAGGATAATTATAACAATAAGCAGAAAAACAATGATAAATCTGTTTTCTGCCAAGTTGGCTATCAAAGGGGATTTGCCTTCCTTTAGATTGTTTAGAAATGTTCAGTTGATGTTTAGTTGACCAATTTACAATAAAATTAAGCAGCATGGACAATTGTTTAGCTAGCAGGGAATACAATGAGTGGAGGAGATAGTTGTGCAAAAATACGAATATAAATGCGTCCTTATTTTAGGTTTTGGAGGAACCACTTCAAGAATGCTGACCTCATATGGGCACGAAGGATGGGAACTGGTGTGTGTATGGTGGGCATGGCATTATCTCAGAAGACCTATCTCCTAAGGGCCTTAATTATCGCTTTTGCCTTATTGGCAGATTCTCTGTATTAAGGAGGGGTAGCTCAATGACCAGAGATAGTATTGAGGTTAACCCGTCAATGGGTGTTATCTTCAGGGTGTTCAAGGTGCTGCAACAATTTGCCCTAATTTTAGCTATCTATGGTATTCTCACAGGTCAATTTGGGATTATTGCTTATGTGGTTCTACTCTTGGGAGCGGTAAATTTGCTTGAAATACCGAAAAAAAGTGGAATGAGCGATAAACTTTCCAATCTCATTGCAGGATTAAGTATACTTTTCGCTGCTTCTTTTATCATTATGTTTTTTGTTAGCCGAATGACTTTCTAGTCTAACGCAACACGGTTGGGTTAATCGTGATAATGCCTCATCTTGAGGCATTATATGTTTTTTAAAGGGGTGAGGAAGATGGAAGAGAGAGTGAATGAATCATTACTTGAAAACGTGGTTAACAATATGGCCCGAAATCGAAATGTTTTAGGGGCTGTTCTTTGTGTAGAGAAGGGGGATGGCTCTTTTTCCTGGACAGGTGGTGCCGGTAACATGCAAGAAGGCCACCGGTATTTTATCACCAGCGTAACCAAGCTGTATACAACTGCCATGATATTGCGCTTAAGAGCTGAAGGCCTTCTTCGGTTAGATGACAAGCTCTCTAAGTTTTTTAGCGATGAAATACTGGACGGACTGCATCATTATAACGGTATTGACTATTCAAGGGAGATTACCGTTACTCATCTGTTGGCTAATACCTCAGGGCTACCCGACTACCTGTCATACAAAGTAAACGGAAACACAGCAGATTCAGAGCTCTTCAACAAAGGTATAGATCAATCATGGCCGCTTGAAAAAGTGCTGGAGGCTACCAAAAGTTTAAGACCCAAATTTATACCGGGACAAAAAGGAAAGGTTCTATATTCTAATACAAACTATCGACTGCTGGGCAGTGTTATTGAAAAGATAGCCGGGATGAGAATAGATGCTGTTTTTCAGAAATACATTTTTGATGAGTTAAATCTTATAGATACATATGCGTATTCCAATGTTAAAGACAATACTCCGGCTCCAATGTATTTCCAACTGCAGGCAATTCAAATTCCCAATTGTATGGCCTCAGTTACCGCTGAGGGTGGTATAGTGTCAACTGCCAAAGAAACAATGGCAGTGTTAAAAGGATTTTTTAACGGGCAATTCTTCCCCGCAAGCTACCTGGAAGAACTGAAAAAATGGAATTTCATCCTGTTTCCCTACCAATTTCACTTTGGAATAGGGCTAGAAAAACTGTGGGTCCCCCGGTTGTTGTCTCCGGTAAAACCAATCAATGAAATTCTGGGTTTCTGGGGCTCATCGGGAGCATTTGCATTTTTTAATCCTGATAAAGACCTGTATTTTACGGGAACAGTAAACCAATCAAATGGACTGGGGCACAAAGCTGCTTTTAAAGCTATGCTGAAGATCATTAAATCTGCCTAAAATTTTTATACAGCCCCGTTATGGGGCAATTTATTTTAGGTGGCATAGAAAAACTCTGGAGTGTGGGAACCTTTTGCAATCAGCAGCGTCTGAAAAAACAGGAGGTGCGATTCTATGAATAGGCGATTATGTTTTATTATGTGTATTGCTGTATGTTTACTGGTTCTGGTAGGATGCAATGAGCCAGACACAACTGACCCAAATAATACACCCCCTGAATCAGCAGACTCAAACTCTCCACCTGAATCAATTGATCCGGCGGATTTAGAAACCACACCCTATGAAACGGTAAACAACTTTGTCGGGGTCACTATGACTGTTGATCAAGAAACAGTATCTAACACCGGGTTGACAGTAGTATTTGAGAACAACACAGAGAGGGAATGCATCTATGGCGAATACTTTTCCCTGGAAAAGAAAATAAACGGAACTTGGTATCAGCTGCCTGTGGTTGTAGATGGGAATTACGGATTTAATGATATCGGATATCCTTTGCCTCCAGGTGGTAGCGGAGAATTTACGGCAAAGTGGGAATGGTTATATGGCACCCTGGAGCCAGGTAATTATCGTATTGTCAAAGATATACTAGATGTCAGAGAACCGGGAGATTTTGATACGTACTATTTGGCTGCGGAGTTTGAAATTTAAGGCTGGACATTAAAAGCGGTGCAGAGGTCTGCACCGCTTTTAATATTCCTGATTATGACAGACTTAAGGAAGCTTAAGTGGGGAAGTTGTTGCGACATATCATTGCTTTGTAGTGCCAGAGAATGTTTTGCAGATGTTGTAACATTTGCATATACACAATGCAGGCCCTGGGGTGACATTTCCCTTCACACAATCTGTCTTCGTGGAAATTTATACTGTTTGCCGAATCCCTGCGCAGAGTGTCCACCTCTTTATGCACGTGTGCTAAGATTACAGGGTTGCATGTACGCAGGCCGTCTGCCACATGTGGCAGTACACTAACAGTGCGGCACAATATGTCATTCATCTCTTTGATGGCTGCATTTGTGAACCTGGTTCTAGAGTTTATCTTTTTTTCAACCTGAGTAGCCAGCCGCAGCAGATCATAAAAAATTTTGCTGAGATTGACCGCTGTTGCATGAACAGTTAAAGCTTCATTTTTGTCCATCTGTCTTGCAGACTCAGAAAACTCCACCAAACCCATACTAATTTGTTTTCCCAACTTCTCCAGCGCCTGCCTGTATTTTAATGATAATCTGTTTTTCATAAAAGCTGTATGTATTTCGGAAAATAGCTGGTTTAACTTGGATACAATCTGGTACATCTCTTTTGAGGCAGAGGCACTTAAGATTTTTTCCATACTGTCCCTCCCCCAGGCTAAAAGTAACAACTACCGCTAGCCTTTTATACATAATATGCGTGTTCACCTGTATTTGATAGTGGTCAAGTTTAACAAGAATAAGCTTTCTGGCAGGGAATGTGAATTGGCAGAATAGAAACATTGGAACTAGCATCTATCAATAATTATGGAAAAAAGCCACAGAATAACATTGCATGTTTGTACAATGTTCTGTACAATATAGGTGTGGAGGTGTTTTTATGATAGCGATAAGCTATTCAGCCATTAGACAGCGTTTTAAAGAATTCTGTGACAAAGCAACTAACGACTTCGAAACCATTATCATTACGCGAGAACGCGGTGAAAACGTAGTAATGCTTTCTGAATCCGAATATAATAATCTTTTAGAAAACTTGTATGTTAGGAGTAATCCAGAGTACTATAATGAACTTATGAGATCTATAGAACAGCTAAAGCAAGGTAGAGGTACGAAAAGAGAGTTGTTAGATGAATAAAGTTTTTTCAGATATCGCATGGACCCATTATGTGTACTGGCAGACCGAGGACAAAAAAATCCTCAGAAAGATAAACGAACTTCTGCGAGACATTGAGCGCCATGGGAATACTGGACTTGGAAAACCAGAACCGCTAAAACATGAATTGTCTGGTTACTGGAGCAGAAGAATTACAAATGTTCACCGGCTTATTTATAGCATTGACGAGAATAACATCTATATAGTTAGTTGCAGAAATCATTATTGATTACATTTACAGTTTTTCACTTCGCATTAGAAAATGAAGAAAAAAATAACCTATAGTATATAGGATACATTTTCACCAGCCATCGGAGTTATTTATACCGGTGGCTTTTTTCGCTTCTTTTATGCAAATGTTCAGTTTATGTTCAGAAGCATCCTTTATGATTAAACAAGACAAACCCGGTTTGACGGGGAACAAAGTTTAGTTACGTACGTCTAACTAAATATATTTTAAATATCTGGGAGGTGACCCGGCTTAATTAGCTGGTACACAAATGAGGGAAATTAAAAACAACGGTTTAGTACTCTTTCTTACAGCAGTTATATTGATCCTTTCCTGGATGAACATCTCTGCAACACGAAACCTGGAGCACAGAATTAACAATATGCACGGAGAGTTTGCCTCGCTGCGATCTCAGGTTTCACATGAAGTGGGACAGATCTCAGGTACTGTGCAACATATGAGAGAAGCAGAGCGCTGGTGGAACATCAGAGATGTGGAATTCTTGGCAACATGGGCAGATGAAGGCCTGGTAAGGTTGGAGTGGCAATTAAGGGAATATAGCGCAGGAAGCCAGGTAACCCTCAATTACCGAAAGCGTGGTGAAGATACTTTCACAACAATTGCTGCAGAATCTGAAAGTGAAGGCTACTTTTATGCTGATTTTATGGCAGAGATAACACATGAACCTTCATTCGAAATCTATATTACAAGTCCTTCTAAGCGAGACAGCGTTTCGGAAAAAATGGTAGGATTTGAGTCTGATCAATATCAAGCCTATGAGTATTACATTTCTGTTAAGGAAGATGGTAAACTCCGCAGCAGTGATGTACTCAGCTTAAATTTGGATACATTGTCTCGGCGCCTATACAATCCTTTATATATTGGGGTTCATTTAAATGACGAAATCTATATTTCTCTGAATGAAGACACGTTTGGATTTAAGGAAAGTAAATACCAGGTTGAGCAAGCCTTTGCTGAGGTTCGCAAAGGAGATGCAGTAATCCAGCGGGAGCGCCTTATTTTAAACGACGACATGATTGAATCGGGCGGACAGTATTATCCTGAGGATATTTTTTATGAAGCAAGGTTTGACCCCGCCTCTGACTATGATGATCTTTATCTGATTGTAAATTATAATGACGATATGAAGTTTGAACTAAAAATCGATCTAAATGTAATAGGACTACAATACAATTATTAGTACCATTCATTTTTCCAGGCTGTCAGGAATATTATTGACAAAAGCCAGCTCCCCGGTTGTATTATATGATAATAAGAATCGGCAAGGAGAGATGAAATGAAAATATTAGTATGTACTGACGGTTCCGGACAAAGCCAAAGAGTTATAGAAAAAGCAGCACAGATTGCAGCCGGCGGTAATGTTGAGGTTACAGTCATCCATGTATATGAAACAAGTAAAAATGGACCTTACAGGATCGAGGGAAATGAAACCCTGTCCGAAGAATTAAATCGGCAATTAATAGAGTTAAAAGAGCAGGAGAAAGAAAAGAGTAAAAAGGTTTTATCAGAAGCAGCTAAGGCGTTGGAGAAGAAAAACATTAACGTAAAAACACTCTTAAAAGAGGGTCGCGCTGCAGAAACTATCGTCAGGGTTGCTGCAGAGAATGAGTTCGACATAGTTGTGCTTGGCAGCAGGGGACTTAGCGGCTTGAAAAAAATGTTCCTTGGAAGTGTCAGCAATGCGGTATTACATGAGATTAAAGCCAGCGTACTGATAGTAAAATAACTCAATAGGTAACTCTTCACACTATTTCCGTCTGTAAAGGACCATAGGGGAAGGTGCGCCAATAAGCGCACCTTTTTTAAATTTAGGACTATTGTCGCAGATGATATGAGACTCAAAGTAGATTCAAGTGATAGTAAATTATGGTACACTATTTTTAGGAATTAATAATAAAGGGAGGTTGAGACTTTGCGGAAAATTTTTATATCTATTCTAGCTGTCATTTTTATAATGGCAGTTGCACCTGTTGCCGCAGGGACGGCAGAGGCGGTAGAAGATGAAGGCGGGATCATCGCTGTTGAAACCCTGGAAGCTCAGGAAGATGTATTAACGCCTGATTCTCCGTTTTACTTTTTTAAACGCTTTATTGAAGAAGTGCGCCTCATTCTGACGTTTGATCAAGAGACTAAAGTTGCACTCCTGGATGAACTGGCTGAAGAGAGGGCAAAAGAACTGGCAGCGTTGGAGAGTATGTACGAAGATGGGGAACTTAGCGATAAACAGCTGGCTACCCTGGAAAAGGCCCTGGATGACCTGATTATCTACACAGAGAGACTGGTAGATGAACTGGTGGTTTTGGATGCTGACGATGGTAAGACTGAAGAAAAAGATGAAGTTGAAGAAACTACAGATTCGGATGGCACCCAGGATGACAGTGATACAGACCTGGATGCTCCAAAGGAAGGCGACGCAAAAGACATCGATGGCGTGGAGGGCGACGAAGCAAGAGATGAACTGGAACCGGAACTTGATAAGTATCAGTGGCGCATTGCCCATCTTCAGTCAATTGCGGACCGGGCTCCGGAAGCGGCACAAAACGGCCTTGCCCGAGCAATGTTAAACGCCGAACGGCAGCGTGAACGCGCAATAGAAAAGGGTAAAATCCCTGCCGATGATACTGAAGGTCAGGAGATGGAAAAAGAGGATTCGGAAAACGTTGATTTAGAAAATGGCGAATACGAAAACGGAGACGCAGAAGGCGATGGATCTGATATTGCCGACTCTGAAAGTTTAAGCACAGACGATCAGGCAACCAATGTTGACCTGGAAAACAGTGAACCAAAACAAAAGGACCGGGAAGATGGTAAGACTGTTAAGAGCACTGGTCCCCCGCCATGGGCCAACGGCAACGCCAACGGAATAAACGGAAACAACAATGGTAACAGAAACAACGGCAATGGCAATGCGAATCCCAATAGAAAGCGGTAATTGTATACTTGCTAATAAAAAAGGCAGCCTTAGGCTGTCTTTTTTAAATGCTTTATGGCTGAACGAATTAAAAGACTATGTTTGATGATACAAAAGTATTTATCAGAAGGAACTTGTGGAATTATGTAGAAAATAAAAGAATATCTGAATGTGAAGCGCGAAAATAGCCGTCAGCTTAGGGGGAGACACAAATGCATTATAAATTTTCTGACCTGGTTAATATTAAAAAGCTTCAAAAAATTCTGGAGAATTTCTCCTCAGTAACAGACCTCCCGGTGGCTATAGCAGATGCAGACGGCAACATTTTAATTGGGGTAGGGTATCAGGAAATCTGTAAGGATTTTCATCGTAAATTTCCTGCCTCTAATGCAATGTGTAAAAAAAGCAATACATTTATTAACCGGAAATTGCATGAATCAGAAGTAATAGAAAATCAGTGCATAATTTATAAATGTGAAAACGGGCTAACCGATATGTCCGCTCCCATAATCATTGAAGGAAAACATCTGGCTACTTTCTTGATGGGACAGTTTCTCCTCGAAGAACCAGACGAACAACTCTTTAGGGAGCAAGCAGAAAAATTTGGTTTTAATATGACAAATTATTTGAATGCTTTGAAAAAGGTGCCGGTTTATCCTGAAGAAAAAGCCAAGAAAATCATGAACTTCTGCACAGATTTTGCAGAAATTTTGACCACACTAGGCCTAAAAAATTTAAGAGATCAGGAAAACAATGAACGAAAAAAACAACTTGACGAATACAAATCAAAAATGGAAAAATTAGAGTCTATTGGTTTTTTGGCCGGGGGAATAGCCCATGATTTTAATAATATACTAACTGCTGCACTTGGTAACATTTCTTTGATTAAATTAAAATTAAATAGGGAAGAGAACGATAAAGTCATGGAATATATAGATGAGGCAGAAAAAAGTTTGTATGAGTCAAAGAATCTGACTCAACAACTGTTGACCTTTGCCAAGGGTGGTGCACCGGTAATTAAAGTTGTCTGTACTAAAGAATTACTACAAGAATCTGTGACTTTTACATTAAGAGGATCCAATGTTAAATGTGTTTTTAATCTGGCGGAGGATTTATTGCCTGTAGAAGTTGACAAAGGGCAAATAAGTCAGGTAATCCAAAATATTATAATTAACGCAAATCAAGCTATGCCAAATGGCGGTACTGTCAGAATCGATGCTGAAAACGTTTTTGTTAATAACCAGGAAAAAGTGTTACCTGTTAAAGACGGCCAATATGTAAGAATATCTATTAAAGATCATGGGGTAGGTATTCCTAAAGAGTTTATTAATAAAATATTCGATCCTTATTTTACTACTAAGCAAAAAGGCAGCGGGTTAGGCCTGGCAACTTCTCATTCTATAATCAATAAGCACTACGGTTATATCGCAGTTGATTCTCAGTTGGGTAAGGGGACAACTTTTCATATTTACCTAAAAGCTTCAAAAAATAATTATGATGCTAAAATTAATCAGCGGACCGAGCCCTTTGTGGCTAGTGGCAGAATACTTGTAATGGATGACCAGGCAAATATCAGGGAAATGTTAGCCAATACTTTGCGTTCCTTTGGTTTCGAGGTTGAGAGTGTAGAAGAAGGAGATGAAGCTTTAGAAGTCCTTAAACAACATGCTTTTGACGTTGCTATTTTAGACTTAACAATCCCGGGAGCAAAAGGTGGAAAAGAAATAATTCAAGAAGTAAAACGGATAAATGAAGACATCAAAGTTATCGTATCCAGTGGCTATAATAACAGTCCGGTTATGTCCAATTATAAAGACTATGGCTTTGATAATGTTCTTGCAAAACCTTTTAGTCTTGAGGAGCTGGAAGAAGTCCTGAAGGACATTTAAGCCACCCAAGATAACGTTGCTTGCAACGGAATAGATATGGTTGCGGGTAAGGATATGATCTACTGGTACAAAAAAAAGGACGTTCCCGTCCTTTTTTCTTGTTATGCAGCTTTTTCACTATTTACGCGCTTAGCATAGAAATCTACTTCTGTGCCAAAGAAACACTGGGTACCTTTATAATGGTCAAACGCAGTATTGGCCAGACCATCTGCAAAGCTCAGATAAAAATCATAACCTGTACGACCCTCAATTTCAGAACGCTCAAACTCAACTTTGCAAACACCATCTGCAGTTGGGATTAACATATAGAAGATATGGCTTTTATCATCATGCCATACTACATACGGGATGTTTTGAGACTCAATTTCTCCTGCAAAATCTTCACTGCTTTCAAATAAGTTAACCACTGCTTCACGGGACACCAAATTGGATTTAGAAAACTCTGTTTGACCAAGAACAATTTTTTGCACTAATACTCTCTCCTTCGTTTTAGGCTCACAAATATATACTATATAACAAAAGTTAACAAATTGCTAGCCTTAATTTTGTTTTTATTTTGTTTGAGAAGAAAATTTTTCTAATACGTCACAAATTAGCAGCTATTTCCGTTATAATAGTGAAATCGATTTCAATTATATTAAAGGAGATTTTCATGGGTAATGATCAAATAGACCAACACTTCGCTGCAGGCGGTGAAACTGAACTACATAGGGCGATAGAACTATATGGCCAACCCCTTCTCAGATATTGCCACAATATACTTTGTGATTATGCGGAGGCTCAGGATGCTGTCCAGGTTACCTTTATCAAAGCTTACAATAAAAGAAATACTTTTAAAAACAGTACTTCTTTAAGGGCATGGTTATACCGGATTGCTTACACGACCTGTATTGACATACTGCGTAAGAAAAAAATACTGAGTATAATTCCATTAGTGCCTTCAAGCTTACAAGCTCCGGCAAATGACAATCTTATAGCAGATGATCTCAAAGATGCACTTTTAAAATTGACTCCTGCTGAGAGAGCGCTAGTGTTTAGCCGGGTAATTGATGAAACAAGTTATGCAGATTTGGAATCTATTTATCAGGTGCCTGCCACAACATTGCGTAAGCGCTATGAACGAGCAAAGGCGAAACTGGCAAAGTCATTAAAGGAAACCAATTCTTATTATGTAAGATTGGAGGAGAGTAAATGAGATACGATGCGGACGAAAAATTAATTAAAGATGCTCTTGATACAATAAAAACTCCTAAATATAACATTGGGTTGGAAGTGGAAAAGAAAATGAAAAATAAGAAATTGTCCCTGGGTCATAAGAGGCCTGCGGCTGCTGCATTGATGATTTGTTTACTTTTCATATTTTCAACCGGAGTGGCGGCGGCTACTATAAAAAGTTTTAATAACGTACTGGCTTTAGTCAGTCCCGGTATTGCATCTATCCTTTATCCCGTTAATGTTAGCGACGAGGATAAAGGTATAAAAATGGAAGTAGTAGCTGCCATGAATGATGATGAAATGGCTGTGATTTATGTGACAATGCAGGATTTAACAGGCAATAGAGTTGATGAAAACATAGACCTCTATAATTACTCACTAACCGGCACTATGATGCTTAACAGCCAGGTGGTGCACTATGACGAAAAAACACAGACAGCCACTCTGCGTATCGTAGGTAATGGCGGTAAAAGTTTAAACAATAAGCTTGCCGGCATTTATATTAATTCGTTTCTTAGTGACAAGCAGATTCACGATGAAGTCAATACAGGAATTAATCTTTTGGATATAGGAAAAACAGACCAATTGCAATTAATTCCCCTGGATATGGACAACATCCCCGGGGGCGGTGGAAACTTATACTCAGAGTATAGGAATCAGGGAATTGTTAATATCTTAAAGCCGGAACAGATGAAGATAAGTTTCCCCGGGATTGATTTTATGTATATCTCTAATATGGGATACATCGAAGATCGCCTGCATATCCAAACAAGATGGGTAGGGGATGGTGTTGATGATCACGGCTACTTCTACTTTGTGGATAGCAAGGGGGATACAGTCAATATCGACAGCTCCCGTATCTCTTTTGGGACTGATGAAACGGGCACTACTCAATACGGAAGTGAGTATAGCGAGTACATCTTTGCTGTAGAGGATATAGATTTAAATGATGTAGAGCTTATGGGGTACTTTGTGACCAACGGTAACTTCACCACAGGTAAATGGAGGACCACCTTCAGGTTCGAACCTGTTGTTGAGGAAAAAAGGAGTGCAGCAAACATTGAATTAAATTCTTGGACTGCAAACAGCGTTTCTGTTTCTCCAATGGGAGTAACGCTAGTGGGCAGCGGAGAAGGCGATGAACTAGATAAGATTAAAATCAGCGCCAATCTGATAGATGGCAGCAAGCATACTTTCGATTCAACAAGGGTTTACAGGGAAAACAACATGACCAGGGCCAAGTTCACTTCCAGCTCACCGCTGGACATTTCAAAGCTGGAATCTGTCAGCATAAATGAGCATGTGGTAAAATTTGATTAGCAAAAACGCTCCGTAAGCTTATGTTTACGGAGCGTTTTAAATCAAACAGTATGGGTGAACCCAAACTTTTTTAGGCTTGTCAACGGTTTATATATTGTTTAGAATTTGTTTAGAAGACTACGCTATGATGAAACTGAAAGACGAGGTGATTATAAAGTGCAAAACTATGAGTACAAGTGTATACTGATTTTTGGTTTATCAGAAAAAACAGAGCGAGTATTAAACGAGTACGGCCGACAGGGATGGGAACTGGTAGCGGTTTCGTGGGCCTGGCATTACTTTAAACGACCCCTTGCCGAATAATCAACGCCTACTGTCCCAGGCAGATCTGCTTATCATTAACACTTTGTCTTGAAGATGTTTTGGAATTATCCTAAGTTAAGAAGAGGGGTAGCGAAATGGCAGCAGATACAAAAACAAATTCCTCTAAAGATCTGAGCGGTTTGCAAGAACGTTTGCAGGAACAACTACAGCGTCTTATGACAGCAAAGCATGTGAAGCACGCAATTATAGCAGTTGAGAGTATGGACGGCTCGTTCAAATGGATTGGGGCCGAAGGCATAGCCAACCCTGATGGGACACCTATGACAACCGAAACCCCATTCTGGGTTGCCAGCGTAACAAAGCTCTACATTGCAGCAGCAATTTTAAAGCTACATGAACAAGGCCGCCTATCCATTGACGATACAATGGCATCTTACCTGCCCGGAAATCTGGTAGATGGAATACACCGGATAAACGGTGTAGACTATGCGGATAAAATAACCATCCGCCATCTTATGAGCCATTCCTCCGGACTTGCGGAATATCTGGAAATACACAGAAAAGATGAGAAAAGCCTGTTTGAGCTTGTTGCTGAAAACCACGATCTGTCATGGCGCACTGAAGATATTATGCAGATTGTCCGTGATGTAGACACTCCTCTATTTGTTCCGCAGTCAGGCGCAAAAAAGAAGATACGTTACTCGGACACAAACTTCCAGTTACTTATTGCAATAATTGAAAAGGTAACCGGGCAGCCAATCCATCTCGCTTTTGAGGAAATGATTTATCGTCCATTAGGTTTGGAGCAAACTTTCCATCCCGGAACCACACCGGCAAGGCAAGCAGCTCCGGTTGCTGATGTTTGGTATAAGGATGATCCCCTCAATATTCCTCAAGCTATACATTCTTTCAGAGATTTAAACAGCACAGCCGGCGAACTGCTAACATTTATGAGGGCCCTGATTCGAGGCGAGGTATTCGAAAATCCGGCCACCGCTAAGTTGATGACTGGTGAATGGAATCAGTTTGGTTTCTCTATCAGCCCGGTTGGCCCTGGTTGGCCCATAGAGTATGGCCTGGGGATTATGCGCTTCCGCTACCCCAAATTTTTAAACCCGATTCGCCCTATCCCTGAGGTTATCGGTCACACCGGGGCATCGGGATCTTGGCTGTTCTACTGCCCGCCACTTGATATTATGCTTACCGGAAATGTGAGTCAGGTAGCAGCCACGGCCCTGCCTTTCCAGGTTGTGCCCAAGTTGCTCACCATGCTGAAACCATATTTTGCTTAGCTACTTCCTATTTCTGTATGCAAAGAAAGTTCAATTCAATCTTGTCTCTAAACAAATTGATTACCAGGGGTTTCCTGGCATACTGTTAACGCCATAATGCAGTGGGATAATTAAAGGCAGGTGAACTTTTAAATGAACGCTGTAACATATTCCCTGAATACACCACAGCATATGGCACAGGACTACTATCTAACTGTCTCTGCACTGAGCAATGATGTGTTGGCCCAGCTGGAAAAAGAGGCCTATATAACAATAGAAAAATTCATAATATATATCGGCGAAAATATAAAGGAAGAACATGAGACAGACAAAAGCCTTTATTATTTGGAGCTGCTAATGATGGGTGTATATTGGCGCCAATATATAAAGCGAGCCCTCGCGTTACAGCCAGTGGCAGCCAAAGTTCTCTCCAGTTTATCATCGCTAAGAGAAGAGGGGAAATTGGCCAAGAGGCTCTTTGATCCTCTTAGAGGAATTCTGGCAACCCTCTTTTTGCTAAAAGAAAGCAGGGCAGAGGCTAAATGCTTGCCGCAAAGCTTAGTCAAATTAATTGATTGGCTAAACTCAGCCGGAGATTTTAAGCAGGAAGCTGAAAGGTTAAAAGTCTGGGTTGGTTTTCTGCAAAGCCAAGATGACGAGGACGCAGAAAAGATAATTTGCCAGGCTGTAGAGTTGGCCCAGTGGTTTGAAACGAAATGTACACAGCAGCTGGGAAGGTATGTAGAAAATGTTGACAACTTTCTGCAAGATAACAGTACCAATTATAAATGGAAAGAGAACGTTATTTTTTGCCGCAGGGGAAAGGCCGAGTATTTTTTAAATATGGTTGGGGCGGAAATAATGAACAAAGCTTTTAGGAAAGGCTTTGTAGACAGTAAAGTAAAAAGAGTACTTGTACCTACCTGCCTTCGCTTTCAGTCTAACGATAAATGTAAGGCAGTAAAAACTTCTGTAGGCTATTCTTGCCGGCAATGCTCAGCAAACTGTAAAGTAAACTCCCTGGTCAGGCTGGGCAGAGAACATAATTTTTCTGTTTCTGTAATCCCACACTCTACAACAGCTTTTTCAGATGGAGGTACCACACACGGTGAAACAGGAATAGTAGGCATAGCGTGTACACTGAATCTTATATCAGGCGGTTTTAAAGCCAAAGCGAGAGGACTGGAGCCTCAGTGTGTGTTGCTAAATTATTGCGGCTGCAAAAAGCACTGGCATAAAGACGGTATCACTACCGATTTTAATGTAGACAGATTATTGTCTCTATTACAGATAAATAGTCAAAAATCGCAGGTGTATTAATAAAGCAGATTTAGGCAGCCATCGATTAAATGTTATTTGTTAAAAGGCAAGGGGTTGATTTGATGTGCGGTAGATACACTTTCGTTGAGACAGGTAAATTGTGGGAGAGGTTTGGTGTGGAGGGCGCTCAGCTTGTTCCACGTTACAATGTGGCTCCCACCCAAGAGGTGCCCGTTATAACCGGCTCGGAGAAGAGGCGCTTGGTACAGATGCGCTGGGGTCTGGTTCCCCATTGGGCAAAAGAGATTTCCATCGGCAGCAGAATGATAAATGCCCGTGGGGAGACGGTTGAGGAAAAACCGTCTTTTCGCAGTAGTTTCCGGCACAAAAGATGCCTGGTGCCTGCAGATGGATTTTTTGAGTGGCAGCGGCAAAATGGCTTAAAGGTTCCCTATCGCTTCACTTTAGCAAACGGTGGACTGTTTGCCATGGCCGGACTATGGACCGTTGGATTTCGCCAAATAGAGACGAA
This sequence comes from Dethiobacter alkaliphilus AHT 1, assembly GCF_000174415.1. Classification (NCBI taxonomy): domain Bacteria; kingdom Bacillati; phylum Bacillota; class Dethiobacteria; order Dethiobacterales; family Dethiobacteraceae; genus Dethiobacter; species Dethiobacter alkaliphilus. Next base: position 114,301 of record NZ_ACJM01000002.1, on the reverse strand, counting down.
ATTCAAACTTTTACCATCATCACAACAACTGCCAATGAATTGGTGGGAACAGTCCATGACCGTATGCCGGTAATCCTATCACGGGAGAATCAGCAACTTTGGTTGGAAGGCAAAGACGCAAAGCACTTAAAACAACTGCTGGTTCCTTACCCGGCAGAGCAAATGAGCTGTTATCAGGTATCGCAGCTCTGCAATTCCGCCATAAACGATCTGCCTGAATGTATTTTGCCGGCATAATATCACAGATGTTTAAACCCCACACGCCATTGAGAAAAATGGCGTGTGGGGTTTCTTGTACCGGTGGGAAATTATAACGCTTCGCAGTTTGCGAAGCTGCTAAGGTAACCGGTATTGAAAAGCACGCGTAGAGGGAATCGAATAAGCGTGCCTTTCCTATAATTGTTCAGACTGTATTGGCTTGCCGTTGGAAATATTGACAACAGAGTATAAAAATATTACACTATACATAGATATATAGACAACTATCTATGTAAAGCAGGTGATGGTATTGGATGATAAAGTAGAAATATTTAAAGCTTTAGCCGATAAAAACCGGCTATTGATTTTAGAGATGCTCTCCTGTGGAGAGTTATGTGCCTGTGATCTTATGGATGGTTTAAACTTAACCCAACCTACCATCTCGCATCATATGAAAATTCTACAGCAATGTAAGCTTGTAAAAGGCAGAAAAGAAGGTAAATGGGTTCATTATTCCATCAATCAAGATAGAGTAGAGGAGCTGCAGGAATTCATAAAAAATGTAACTTCGTTTAAAGAGGAATGTATTTGTCAGGTTAAAAAAACTGAACAGTTCCAATGTAAATTACTATAGAATCTTGGTGAACCTGGTACTATATGGTACAGTGAGGTGAAGATATGTGGAAATCACCATAGGGGTAGAAGCAATTAAGTATATATTGGAAAATGGCAGGCATGCCACCATTAGGTATAGTAAGAAGGGATGATGTCATTCCGGGGTTGTAGATGTGCCGGTAATTAATCTCGGCGAGCCCCCGGGTAATCTGGAAGATTATCAACAGTTTGTTACAGGAGAAGTTGTGTTGCACTATCCAAAAAAGTTAGAGGCAGAAAGAAAAGCGATAATCATTTCGGTTGCTAAGCTGTTTAAGTGGAAAAAACTTTCTGTGGAATGGCATTAAACCCCAGGGAGGAGAGTTTGTGAAGAAAAAAGTTGCTTTTGTTTGTGTCCATAATTCTTGTCGTTCACAAATGGCAGAAGGATGGGCAAAAAAATTAGGAAGCCATGTATTTGACGTGTATTCCGCTGGAACAGAAAACTATCCGGAAGTAAAGCCGGGTGCAGTGCAAGTTATGGAAGAAGCAGGCATAGACATGAGTGGACACTATCCAAAATTATTAACCGATATCCCAGCTGGATTAGATATTTTAATTACCATGGGCTGTAATGTAGAGTGCCCGTTTGTGCCGTGCAAACACCGTGAAGATTGGGGTCTTGATGATCCATCCGGTGGCCCCATCGAAGGATTCAGGAGTACCAGGGATTTGATTAAAGCAAAAGTAGAAAATTTAATTAAAAGAGTAGAGTTTGGTGAGTTTAAGTAAATAAAGCAGGGAGGCATGTTTTATGGAACAGGAAACTGTTGAACAACAAGGACAGGGACTGGGGTTCTTTGAGACTTATTTAACTGTGTGGGTAGCGCTTTGTATTATAATCGGAGTAGCCATCGGTCAGTTTTTACCGGCTGTCCCGGAAGTTTTAAGCCGGTTCACTTACCATCAAATATCTATCCCGGTAGCTATCTTAATCTGGCTTATGATTTACCCCATGATGCTCAAAGTAGATTTTACAAGTATTGTAGAGGCCACAAAAAAGCCCAAAGGACTGATTGTAACCAGTGTCACAAACTGGTTAATTAAGCCCTTCACCATGTTTTTAATTTCCGCTTTTTTCTTAAGAGTGGTATTTAGTGCCTGGATCCCGGAAGCTTTGGCCAACCAATATGTGGCGGGGGCGGTGATTTTAGGGGCAGCACCATGTACCGCCATGGTTTTTGTCTGGAGCCACCTAACCAAGGGAGACCCGGCCTATACATTAATCCAAGTGGCGGTAAATAACATTATTTTGTTATTTGCTTTTACACCCATCGTAGCAATATTACTGGGAGTAACTGATGTATTTGTCCCATACGGTACTTTGATTCTATCTGTCCTGCTTTTTATCGTCATTCCCTTTGCTGGCGGGTATTTAACCAGGACTCTTATAGTTAACAGCAGAGGGATCGAATACTTTGAAAACGTATTTTTGAGGAAGTTTGATAACGTAACCATTGTAGGATTATTGCTGACCTTAATAATTATCTTCACCTTCCAGGGTGATGTAATAATTGCTAATCCATTGCACATTGCCTTGATTGCCGTTCCATTAACCATCCAAACCTTTTTCATTTTTATTGTTGCTTACGGCTGGGCAAAGGCTTGGAAGCTGCCCCATAGTATAGCAGCACCGGCAGGATTAATTGGTGCCAGTAACTTCTTTGAACTGGCGGTAGCGGTGGCTATCTCGTTGTTTGGGTTAACCTCAGGAGCAACCCTGGCAACAGTGGTTGGAGTATTGGTAGAAGTCCCTGTGATGTTGGCCTTAGTCAGAATTGCCAACAGAACAAGGCATTGGTTCCCTCAAGTTAGTTAACGGGAACATTGGAACGGCACCATGTAACGGTGGTTCCCACGTTTATAATAAATGATAAATATAAAATCATCGGAGCTAAACCGTATCACGAATTTAAGGAACTGTTACAAAAGATTACAATAGGGCAATAAGATAATTAGCGGCGCACAATTGTTGCGCCGCTAATTATCTTATTGCAGTAGAAAGTTCGTTAAGACAATACCAGCCTATACACGTAGTGATTGTTTCTACCACAGATTATTTAACTCAATTTCCAGTCCGTCAAAGTCTGGATGTCGCAAAACATCTTCTTCCATTCCTAGAGCAACCACGGTATACAGACCATCTCTGAAACATTCAACAGTTTTCTCCTGGGGGTTGATTATCCAAAAATGCTCCACCCCTGCTTTCTGAATGGTGGTTGGCTTGATACCAACGTAGTATTACGCTTTTTAGTCCGTGACAACGAAGAGATGTTTTCTAAAGCCAGCTCTCTATTTGCCAGAGCAGAGCGTGGAGAAATCCTCCTGTTATTGCACCCGATAACAGTCGCCGAGATTATCTGGACTCTGGAGAGTTTTTACGGTTATGATAAATCACAAATTGTATGTGTTCTGCGCAGCTTTATTGAGGCCGACGGCATCCATGTGCCAGAAAAAGAGATTATAGCTACTTCATTAACATTTTATTTGGATAAAAACGTTGACTATGTTGATGCATATTTATTTGCTTACGCTTCACAATCCGGTTCTCCTACTATATATACCTTTGACAAAAAGCACTTTATGCGACTGGGAATAAGAGAAGAAGAGTCATTGCTGTAATTGGGCATAAACCCCGTAAACCTTATTATTTAGGTGTGCGGGTTTTTTAGTTGAACTAAATGTAACAACTGAAAGGATTTTTTCATATGTGGTAGAAATGGTAAGTTATGTTTGCGATGGAAGGTGGGGATAAAGATTATTCAGGTTATCGGCATTATTGTATTGGTTATCGTAGCTATTGTGGCAATTCTTCTCGGATTATCTACTTTTAATCATAATTATCAGCTGCAAAAAGAAGTGAATAAGTATCCTCCACCAGGACAGTTGGTGGATGTAAATAAACAAAAGATACATGTCTTTAGTGAGGGCGAAGGAGACCTTACCTTTGTTTTTATGTCCGGACATGGTACTGCGTCTCCAGTCCTGGACTTTAAACCATTATGGCAAAGGCTAAGGAATGAATACCGAATAGTGGTAATGGAGAAGCCGGGGTACGGATGGAGTGAAGCCTCCCACAGTTCCAGAGATGTAGCTACAATGCTGGAAGAAACAAGAGAAGCACTAAGCCTTTCCGGGGAAAAAGGACCGTATGTCCTTGTACCTCACTCCATGTCGGGTCTGGAAGCTATCTATTGGGCACAGACTTATCCAACTGAAGTAAAAGCCATCATAGGCCTGGATCCTTCTGTCCCTGATTTTATTCAACATTCACTTGAACTTCCTCAAAGCAGCCAATTATCTATGATGTATTTAGTTTCAAGAATGGGTTTGTCCCGATTCATGCCTCAGGAAGAAAAGGAAAAAAACTTTCCCCTGCTTAAATCAAACGATCTGTCTGGCGAAGACAAAGAGCAGTACCTGGCCATGTTTTATAGAAGTGCTTATACAAAAAACATGCTCAATGAAGTTAATTATTTGCAGAAAAATGCCAGAATTATAAGTGAGACTAATTTCCCCATAGAGATTCCCATGTACTTCTTTATTTCAGATGGCAAGGAAGTCACAGAAGCTGACTGGAGAGGAATCTTAACCGATTATGTGTCGAGGGCTAATAAGGGCAGGTACCTTAACCTGGACAGCGGGCACTACCTGCACCATCATGATTCAGACCTCATAGCTCGGGAAATAAGAAAGTTTATAGCAGAAATCTTCTGAGTACAGCATTTCCCAGAATAGAGCCTGACACAGTAAAATATTCACCCCACATTCTTAATAAGAGGATGTGGGATTTTTCGATGCTAATGGATGTGAGGTGCTTTAAGGTTCCTTAGTTATAACGTAAGTGCAGCAGGAAATAGAATATATTTGAAGAAGGAGTTGCTAACAAAATCGGAGGGGGAATGTTAGATGGGTTTATTTTGGAATTTAATTCAGCAGTGTCAGATTAGCGACCAGCACCGTAAGTCTGAGACGCTGGAAAATAGAGTCGCTATCTTGGAGGAAGAACTGAGAAATACACAAGACCTGCTGTATAAAACGTTAAAAGTCTTAGAGGAGTACACAGACCGCGATATAAACGGTGACGGTAAAATCGGGATTTAAAAGCACAACCTCGCTCCAGTGTTTTATAGACACTGAGGCGAGGTTGTTTTCAACATTGCTATTTAATTACTACTATCACCTTAATCTATCGTATTCAATTTAATGCTTCTTCCTGTTGTCGATTGTTAGTACTGAATTAAATATGCCGATAGACATGAGAATAAGTGCTGATAGTATAAACACTGTTGATATTTTGTCTCCTGCCAAACGTAATGGCAAACCCATTAATTCCTTTAACAGTTCCCAGGGGCCTGGTAGGGAGGAAAAATTGAAAACCGACGAACCTCCCATTCCCATAATAAATCCCAAGACAATCCAGGTGATAAAAATTGGGGACAGTATTGAAAAATAGCTATATAATGTCAACTTACCGTTGTTATGCTCAATGATTCTTTTGCAATACATATAAATAACATAGGCCGGCAAGAAAAATATGCCCACAGTAGATATGAACCATCCAAAAATACCACTGAATCGAACCCAGAATGCCCAAATCACAGCACCTACGAAAAAGAGCAAGATATTCTGGGACATAAAACGGATGCGGCTTTCTTTATCTGGCATACATATCCTCCTTACCATTAACGTATTGATAGTACAATTATTATGACAGAAAATACATAATGATACAATATATTTCCAACTCACCGGGACTGACACCATAGCGCCTCACCCAAACAAAATTGACACCTCTGCTACCTTGTTGTACAATATACTCAGATGGTATTATGCAGAGCAAGATAGTTGCGGGAGGAGTTTGTATGGCTGATCGCTCGCAGTTTTTGCGGGGAACTCTGGAAGGTTGCCTTTTAAAGATTATTGAAACTGATGAAACCTATGGCTATGAAATTGCCACGAAACTAAAAAGTTATGGCTTTCAGGATATTAGCGAGGGCACTATTTACCCGCTCCTATTGCGATTGGAGAAAAACGGATTTATTGAGTCCATAAAAAGAGCATCGCCCCAGGGACCTCAAAGAAAATATTATTACCTAACTGAGGCAGGGGAGACGGAGTTAAGCGATTTCTATGGTTTATGGAGTGAAATCAGAAATAGCATAGACAGGTTATTCAGAGAGGAGGGGTCCGATAATGTGTGAGACAGACGCAAAAAACACTGCGGGAAATGTGGCGGGCAATAAACTTAATACGGAGTACAACGAAAAGTACCTGGAAATCGCATCATCTTTGCGGGAAAGTAATCTGTCAAAGACAGAGCAGACAGAGGTGTGTAATGATGTCTTAGGCATTTTGTTATCCGGCCAAAATGAGGGTAAACCTGTAGAAGAGGTGATAGGAGTTGATGCTGCAGCTTTCTCAGATGAAATCATTAAGGCTTTCTCGAAAGTAGAGCGCACTAACGAGAATAGAGGACCGAATATCCCATTTTTGCCGTCCTTTAGGAAAAGTAAGGTGTTGTCTTTTTATCATCTGGGGGCATGGCTACTGGCTGCGTATATTGCTCTTACTGCCACCGTTGTAGAATATAATACTGTTCGCCCTGTTTTCTATATAATTATAGTATTTAACGGCTTTTTGTATCCACTTTATTTAAATGGCAAACCACCTGAACCCTCGAGCACAGAACTCAAACGTCTAATACTATCCGCCACAGCTGCGTTAGGCGTTATTCTTACTGCGTGGCTGATAAATTACTCTATTGTAAACATATAGTACCCTGGATGAGTGGTGGCCAATATCAGGAAATGGAAGATAAAAGAAAAGAGCTGGAGATGTGGTGAATCATGAAAGTATTCATTCGACAGTGAAGAGAAAGCTGGGAGTTTAATAAAACCCACGGAGCGGTGAGATGATTTTGAAAAGGTGCTGTTACTTCTGAGGGAGCATTTGCCGGCGGAAAAAATATAGATCAGAGATCAAGTAAGTATACGTACATATTAACTTTCCCCTGTGATTTTTTGGGAAGCAGGATATATTCTCAACAGTAGATTGAGTACCCCCCCGCACTTATAGGAATAATAGAAGGCGCCCAATCGGAGGGCGCCTTTTTTGAACTCAGGAGTTGATTTGTATTAGTGATCAAGTTATTCAGTTGGTACGGGAATTTCTAGAACTGTTGTTGATTTAAAAAGGACAGTATCAGCATGAAGTGTAAAGGCGTTTTCGCCCTTTGGCAAAGGCTCAAACCGGAGTTCTTGGTATTTCTTTAATCTTCTATACTCACGGTCCCAATCAGTTTCCATTAGTTCCAATAAATCTAGGATATCTTTTTCAAAAGGATTGTCAAAACCGGGAATGGAAAGTGATGAATTTAATAGTCGATAACGGTTTCCTTGAGAGTCTGTAACGTATAGATCTCTCACATCTGCCAGTCGGCCATGTTGATATGAGATAGTAATCACTGTTTCCTTATCATTCAATTCAAGGTCCTCAACAGAAACAAGTGTATCGTGGAGCCATATAGTAGGTGTTTGCCAGCGCCAAAGAATCTTGCGGAAGTTTAGTTGCAGAGGATTGCTTTCTTCGATAAATCCATCAGCACGTATTCTTAGGCCCTTTCTATCTGTAGCAGGGGTAAAAATAGTGGTTCCTTTATAATATGAGCTTTGCGAAACAGCGGATCCACTAACTGGTCTATAAGAATGCCCTCGTCTGTCAACAAGTTGAACAGTAATTCCCCGAGGTAAGAGTGTTTCTCCAAACAACGAAATAGGGGAGGCATCGATGCGACTTTCTTCTTTTAAATATATATAATCCCAATCATTTATTTGAAAGTCGATTCGTGTACCCGTTACGCCTAAAGCTATATCAGCGCGCAGTTCAAGACCGTCATTCTCCACCGACAGGCCGCTATATTCGTCATTCTCAAATGTCTCAATAAGCTCAACCGGAATTTTCGCTGTTAGCAGAGGCAAATCTGTTTCGAAATTGCTAAAATTGCTGATATCCTTTATTTCCAGCTTAAGAATTTCTAAGTCCGGAGGAAGGGCTTCAGTTAACTGTAACATGCCGGAATGACCATTCTCTAGATCCTGTTCCCGAATACTGCTAATCCCGCCTCTACGGTAGGAGGGAATATTGAACCAAATGTCTTCCGGCAATTCTCCTTCTATTGTGTAGAATATCGCAGTGCGGGCCGACTCTGCCACTACTCTGTGGACAGTGAAATCAATACCGTTCTCTGATACGGAATATTCGATATCTCTGCCTCTGGTGAACCCATCATATAAACCTTCATCAAAGGAGAATAATGCTTCCAGGAAGGGAATTTTTTCAAGCTGACGAGCTATTCCGTGACTAACAAAAGGCAGGACAACTAAAAGAGCTAGTAGGAGTGAAGCCGCAACTATTAGCGGTTTTGTTTTTCTTTTCTTTGTTTTTTCAATTTCAGGAGGACAGATACTGTTTATACCTTGTATTGCAGTAGTCTTTATTTTTTTGTACATATGGTGAAAAGAGCTACAGTCAGTACATTGATCAAGATGTCTTGTTATCTCAAAGGTAATATTTTCTTCTATCAGGTTAAAACGTACTTCTTCACATTTCATTACAATCCGCCTCCTCTCCGGGGAGATAAATGGACCTTAGGTTTTCTACCGCTTTTACCAGTTGATACTTCACAGTGCTTTCAGGCAGTGAAATAGCGTCAGCAATTTCTTTAAACGTAAAGTCTAAACCGAAGCGCAAAACAATTATTTCTTGCTGCCTTTCAGAAAGATGTGATACCATTGCTTCAAATTCTACCCAATACTCATCGTGACTGGGGGCAGACTCTGTCTTAGTATGTATAGGTAGAGGAAAACGCTTTTTACGGCGTAAATGGTCGCGACATGTATTTACTACTACTTGGTAGAGCCAGGAAGAAATAGACGATACTTCCGCTACCTGGCCAATATGGCGCCAAACTTTCAAAGAGGCCTCCTGCAAAGCATCCTCTGCATCAGCATGGTTGCCCAGAATACTAATTGCATATCGATATAGTTTTGGCCTTATGCTCTGAAATATCTCAAACTCATTGCGCCTGGGCTCAGACTTTTGCATTCTCTCACCTCTTTTACTCTCTATATCTATAGACGCACAAAAAGCTCCAAAAAGTCAATGCTTTTGAAAATATTTCTATATTAGCGGATTTAGCGGATTTATCCGATGAAGATGCCCATAATATATATTGATAAGTTAGGAAAAAAATTATAAAATAAATTAGGAGGTGTATTAATGATTATAACAGCCACTGAGTTCAAGAATAAAGTAGGCGAATATTTGGAGCTTTCTCAGAAGGAGGAAGTTATAATCTCTAAAAACGGAAAAAGCATTGCAAAGCTTGTAGCTATAGATGAAAATGAGTATCCTGCCACCAAGGCTCTTACCGGAGTATTTGAAAAAGCAGCTTCGTATGACTCAGTCCGTGTAAAAGGCGAGAGGCTTAAGAAATATGAAAATATTGATTGATACTAACATTATCCTTGACGTCTTGCTTAATCGCCGGCCATTTGTGGAAAAGTCGGCAAGATTATTTGAATTGGCCGAAAAAGAGAAACTGGAAGCATTCATTACTTCTAATTCTGTGACAGATATTGTTTATATCTTACGCAAAGCGTACCGCATGGAGGAAATTAGAAACTACTTGCTAATTATGTTTGGCTTCATAAAAATTCTTAATGTAGCAGCAAATGATGTTGTTAGCGCTTTGAAAATGGATGTAAAGGATTTTGAGGATGCAATTATTATGCAATGTGCAAAACAGAACGGCATGGATATAATCGTATCCCGTAACAAAAAGGATTTTGCGGGTAGCCCCGTTAAATGTTTAACCGTTGACGAATGGTATAATGAGTATTGTAGTAACTATTGAAATTCCAGATTATAGACTATTCCCCAAAACGCTATTTAATAAACCTCGCATTCATTATAATGTATGGATGCGAGGTTTGTTAGCAGGAAGCAAGTGCCATTTAATTGAATATAATAGAAGGCTCGAACGCCGATTTAGAATATGAAGGAGTACTTCATGAGAAGAATTTCTATATGGCTAATTATTGCCGTTATTACTTTAATTGCACTACTTGCCACTGCCTATAATATTAGTAATTCAAGATCGTTTCAGTTTTTTGGAGGAATTGTTGACAGGGTACAAACACAGCAAAAGGTAGTTGCTTTAACGTTTGATGACGGCCCAACAGAAAAGACTGATGTAATCCTGAAGTTACTTGAATCCTTAGATGTTAAAGCAACCTTTTTTTTAACTGGGAGGGAATTGGAACAAAACATTGAAGAGGGACGAAGAATAGTATCGGCTGGCCATGAAATAGGCAATCATTCGTACTCTCACAAAAGAATGGTGCTAAAATCTCCTGGCTTCATAAAGGAGGAAATTGACAAGACAGATCAGCTGATAAGGCAGGCAGGGTATGAAGGTGAGATTCATTTCCGTCCTCCTAATGCGAAAAAGCTTCTTATACTCCCTTATATGCTAAGACAGTTTGATACGAAAACTATCATGTGGGATGTGGAGCCTGACTCATATCCACAGATAGCATCCAGTTCGGACAAAATTGTGGACCATGTTATAGAGAATGTAGAACCGGGATCAATAATCCTTCTCCATGTAATGTATGAAAGCAGAAGAGAATCACTAAACTCCGTTGAAGGTATCGTGGAAGCATTGAGAAGGGACGGATATACATTTAAAACTGTATCGGAGTTATTGGAGTACCATGAGGTCGATTAAAAGATTAGTTACGGTAACCGCAGGGCCTTTCAGAAACATTGAAAGGCCCTTTTGCGGTGGTATTTGTGCTATGATATTGTAAGTTAACAAAAATATTTAAGAAAATCTGCTAATATATAAAACTATTACCGGCAGTTGTGCATCTAATGCTTGAAAGGAGGATGACAATGATAGATTTATTAATAAAAAAAGCAAAAAAAGGCGATAAGGATAGTTTATCTCAGGCTATCATGGCAGTAAAAGATGACGCCTACCGAGTGGCATATTGTTATCTCCACAATCAAGAGGATAGCATGGATGCAGTTTGTGATGCAGTTGAAAAAGCAATGGTCAATCTGAAAAAACTCAAAGAACCTAAGTATTTTAAGACCTGGTTCATCCGCATTGTAATTAATGAGGCCAAGATGCAACTCAGACAGAAACAAAAAGTAATTTCTTTAGCTGATAGTTTATATGTCAATGAAAGTTTTCAGGAAAAGCAACGTGAAGATATCATTGATTTGGAGAAGATGCTTGATGAGCTGGAACCGCTGGACAGATTGCTGATTTATATGAAATATTACTTAGGTTACACATTAGACGAAATCGCTCTCTCCGTAGATTTACCCTTAGGAACAGTTAAAACAAAAATCTACGGCAACCTCAAAGTAATGAGAGATAAATTGGAATTGAGGGAGGTTTAAATTATGACTGACAAAAATGACGAAAAATTGTTGGATCAATATATAGATAATCTGGAAAAAAAGAGTATCGAGGTCCCTACAATGCTGGAAGAGAGAATAAAAGAGCGCATTGATAAGGTTGAAATAAAGAAGAAAAGCATTAACCCATTTTTATCAAAGGTCCTGGTAGCGTCGCTCCTTTTAGTAACGCTATTTAGCGCATCGGTAAGGTTCTTTCCTGGCTTTGCAGCGTATGCCGGCAACTTTCCAGTACTCCGTATAGCAGTTGACTGGCTGCAGGGTGATTCCGGTACAGAGCATGCCAGAAGAGAAGGATACAATCAGATTCCCGGCTTTACAGTAGAAAAAGACTCATATGTTTTAAAGTTCGATAATATTATGCTGGATGAAGACCGCCTGGTGATGAGTATTCAGTTATTTACCGAAGACCAAACAGGTTACGATGAAGATAAAAGGCTGGAGGTAAGATACACAGACTTTGCAGACAGCGGTGGCCTACAACAAGTTGAATATGAAACAGAAACTGAAGCAATAATCGAGATTAGGGAAGAGAAAGTTTTTGCTGATAATGAGTTGAGAGAGTTTTTAGCAAGTAATCCTGAGCACATAAACCTCGAAGTTGTACTGTCGGAGAGAGGTTCACAAACAATTTACGAGTTTGGCAGTATTAAAATTCCAATAAACAGTGAGCAGATATTGTTCTCACAAAAGTACTCCATCGAAACAATAACCAATTTGGAAAAAGGCTTATTAACGCTCCACAACTTTACTGTCAGCCCCACAAGAATGCGCCTTGATGTCTCCTTTGACATGGAAGATGGCTACTATTTCACAAGTTTTGAAAATCCCCGTCTCATGGATGCAGGGGGAAATGCCTATCAATCTGAAGGCCTGGTCAGCATAAACACTAGTGACGTGGAACGCAGCATGTTCTTTGTTCCTTCAATTTACTTTGATGATCCCCACACGGAAATGTACTTTGCATTTGATGGTGTCTGGGTAGGCTCCGAATATGATGACACTTTTACACTCTCATTAAATGATGAGTACCCCAAGTCCATTAACTTTATGGGCGAGGAAATAATTATTGAGCAAGTGTCCTATAGGGGAAGTGGTAATGGTGAAGGCTACCTGCATAGTGCAGGCGATGATTTAGTCATAGAAATCAGGAAGCCTGAAAATGTCTGGCTGGAAAACATGGAAATTGACGGAGAAATAAGTTCCCACGCCTGGAGTACTGGTTTAGACGAAGATGGCAATCCCCGGCCTCACTTATATGGCCTGAATGTTGAATACCGGGACGAATATGAGGTAACACTCCTTTTTTCCGGACGCCTGATGGACGGTTTGCAAGAAATAAAAATGGATCTGGAGTAGAAGTAAGAAGCATGCACTAAAGTCAAGTGCATGCTTCTTTTTTACTTTAATCAGGCGTCCGGTTCCGGTCTTCGGAAAGGATGCGTGATGCAGCCCAATTGCGGAGCTATTTGATGCTATAGAGTATGTAGTTATAATATTAGTATTGGAGGAGGCCTATTTTTGACAATACGATGCGAAATGACAAGTAATCGGCAGGAAGAGGGTGGAATATTGTAGAAAATAAAGTAAAAGATTTCAAAAGATAAATTTTATCAAAGGGGCTACAAGAATGAAAATGAAGCTGTTTATGATAGCGATAATTATGCTTTTTAGCCTGGCTGGTTGTGGAGGAAACAATGATTTCACCTTGCCAACACCGACAAATGAGTTAACCCAGGAGCAGTTTTCATATCTTGAAGACCTTGGGCTTACGGTGAAATCTTATGAAGAGGAACCATCCTATACGTTTGAGCTAGCCAGGGAATGGTTAATTGATGACGTAGCCTGGGGACGGGTATTTAAGTATCTTGAGGTGTTTGATGGTGTGGATGCTGCTGAATATATTGACAAGACACTAGATAGCTACCGATTTGTAGTAGAAGGCCATTCCTCTGCACAATGGGGGGACACTGGCCAATCTTTAGCCATCATATTGACTTCGGACAAAAAAATAGTTGGTGGCTATGCAATTCCGAAAATGAAAAGTGAAGCCAACCAAGAAGAACTTGACGGCGGACCATATCCTTTAAATGGAGAGATTGAAGATTTTGAAGAGAAGGCAGGGATGTCATTTAGCGAGTTTGATCAGTACTGGGCTGAAAGATATACAGATAAATAAGGCGGTGATGAAATTTAAAAGAACAACTCTGTTTGCACTCTTCCTGGGAATGATATTGCTCTTTATTTATGTCCAGTCTCCACGGGTAGGCTTATCTGAAGTCAGTGTTGATATTATTACCGATGAAGCTTATACCGGTTCGTTTTCCGTGGGGAATAACCAGGAGATCTTCGTATCAACCGCACTGATTTATGAATTTACTCTAGCTAACACAGGCAGAAGGCAACTAGGCAAATATCCGGTTACGTTGCAACTGACACTGGAACATGAAAGCGACCTATTAAATGACATTCTTTATTCAATGGGGTGGGGATTTTCGGGCCCCGGTGAAATACCGCCTAATGAGGAATCGAAGGCTGTAATCCATTATGAATTGGGGGTAATAGATACAAAAGGCGTCGGAGGTGTACAGCAATTGCCGGATCAGGATGTCCTGGATGAGATTCTGGACAAAGCGCTTGAAGCCACCTTGATAATTTCAGAAGGACATAATGAATTAACACGTATTGACCTCCGCAAATATAAGACAGATTAATCGAAGAGTAATTAATTTATCCTGCAGTATACCCAGTAACACTCGAGAAAAAATATCTACTTTTAGGTGGGAGAAAATACCGTGGCAAAAACAAAAATAGCAATGATATTTTCGTTAATTATCGTATTAGCCTTGATCTGGTGGTTCATGCCAAACTCATTGACCAGTATTGACCCGGAAAAAGTTTCTGTAATAATAATATTCAATGGAAATACCGGCAATTCAACTACCATTTCAGAGTCGGATGATGTTTCTTATATAATAGACAGCTTTAACAAAACAACCATTAGAAAAGAGAAGCTTTCCATTGGGTATATGGGCTACGGCTATCTATTAACAATAATAAAAAACGATGCGAGCATTTACAATGAATTTATCATTAACTCCGCTAACAACATACGTAAAGACCCGTTTTTTTATCAGGTAACTACAAATTCAATTGATTACGACTATATTCAAAACCTGGTTGATTAAATGCTAAAGCAAAGGGGGGGCTTATGATAAAAAAAGGAGTAACCTGTTTATTGCTGTTTATTACACTGTTTCTGGTGGCCTGTTCCGGACAGGGAGTTTTATTAAGACAGGATTTAGAGAACTGGTTTGGAGCGCCAGAAAAAATAGAAATTCATTATGAAGGAGAAAAGTATACTATATCAAAAGATGATGAGGCTTATTCACAAATTATGAGTTTGCTAAACAAAAAGATTCTCTCCACTTATAAACCCAGTACAGCAGATTGTGATTATGATATTTGTGAACTGGAAAGTGTCAAACAAAATGGTCTTGCAGTGGAGTTAGTCTACTCCAAAGAAATGAACGCTGACATAGTTTGTGGAACAGACTTAATCAAAAGAAGATACAATCGACTGTTGATGCCTCTAACAGGAGATCTCAGTAACCTAATTTTTTTCGGTAATCCAGACATTGGCGGGAATGCTTTAGGTGATTTCGAGAATAATGATGCTCTCATTGACTACATTAATCAATTTACACAAGGGTAAGCAGTATTAATCTTAAATGAGATATTATAGGAGTTGAGATCATTGAAAGTAATATTTTTTGGCGGTACCGGTAGTATGGGACAGCGGGCAGTTAGTGAGCTCTGCAGCTTTTCTGAAATTAAGGAAGTTACAGTAACAGCAAGAACCCGTGAGAAATATGAAACACTGTTAAATCAAATAAAAAAAGGGAACGAAAAGCTGAAATATCTTGAATTTGATATTAACAGTGCAGAGGATCTTGCCGGTATTATCCGCGGGCATGATGTTGCTGCCAGCGCAATTGGGCCGTTTTACAGATATGAGAAGAGACTGGCTTTGGCTGCTGTCACAGCTGGCGCTGACTACGTTAGTATTTGCGATGACTTTGACGCTGCACAACAGGTATTTGAACTGGACGGTTTTGTGCGGGAAAGGCATCAACGTGTACTTACGGGAGTGGGTTGGACACCGGGGCTCTCCAGTTTTATGGCCAGAGCAGGCGCTGATTCCCTTGATACAGTAGAAAAGATTAATGTCTCATGGGCGGGTAATTCAGACGACTCTGTGGGAGCCGCAGTAATTCTTCATGTTCTACATATCTTTTACGGATTGGTTCCTTCATTTATGGATGGGGAACTGAAAATGGTTCCTGCCGGCTCAGGCAAAGAGGTTGTTAGCTTTCCCGGTGTTCTTGACAGAATTAATGTATATAATGTGGGGCATCCAGAGCCGGTAACCATGCCGCGATATTTTTCCGGTGTTAAAGAAGTGACCTTAAAGGGTGGAATTAATGAAGATGTCCTCAATAAACTGGCGCTGCTTGTGGGAAGGCTTGGCCTCAGTAAAAGCCAAACTACCCGGGACATGCTTGCGGCAATGCTGAGAAAGTCACTGCCGCTTTTGCGAAAAACTATAGGTGCGGCATCGGAGCACTCAGGAATCAGGGTTGATATTTCAGGCACCTTAAACGGAGAGAATAAGCAATTGGTATATAGCGCTGCCGGCCCTATGGATATCCTGACCGGAGTACCTATGGCTGTTGCTGTGAGGGAGCTTGCAAAAGGCAATATAAAGCAAGTAGGTGTATTTGCACCGGAAGCGCCAGGCGTTTTAGATCCTTCAGTTTTCTTTGACGAACTTGAAAAAAGGGGTGTGCAGATTATCAGAGAGGAGAAAAAGGGTTAAGAAAGGACCCCGTTCCAGTGGAACAGGGCCTAGCTGTAATTTATTCTATTGCAGTTTCTTCGCTATCATACCACAGCATAGAAATCCTCAGCCGTCAGCAATGTTTGCGGCAATAATTAACTGTCCTTGTCAGTGCTGTCTAATGCAGGCGGGTTTTTTAGCCGTTCAATTATTTCATTGATATCCGGAAGCTCTTTGATGGGGTATATTTTTCGAAACATTTCACGTCCATTTTCGTCAAGTATTATGTTGGCCCGTTCCGAAGTGCCATGCTTATCACGGAACACACCGTACTGTGAGGCAACATCTCCGTGAGGCCAGAAGTCACAGAGCAGACTGGTGCCGCTAATACCAAGAGAGTCGGCCCATGCCTTTTTGCAGGGCAAGGAATCCACACTGAGACCCAGTGCTATCGTGTTCAGTGCAGCAAAATTTTCCCGGTTTTCTTCCAGGGAGCTCATTTGATCCGAGCATACACTGGTCCAGGCCAGGGGATGAAATGAAAGCAGCACTTTCTTGCCTTTAAAATCAGAGAGACGAATATCCGTACCATTCTGGTCTTTCAACAAAAAATCCATATTATTTCCTCCTTATGGGCCCGGGTAAAGCCGGCTAAATTCCCATGCATTCTTTGTTAATCTTAGCCTGATGATTCAACACAAAACCTTTACTAACCTCTAAAAAATACTAAAATTAAGGGTTTTGTAATCTCCAATAATCTTTTAATATACAAAAAAGCCCCTGTAAGTGAAGAAAGTAAGCAGGTCTTCCCTCATCTAGTAAGGAGCTGAATTAATTGTTTATCAAAACTATAAACTTCATGATTTCTAACATTTTTATATGCCAGCAGAAGAGAGTCTACAAAATCAATCTTTATCGTTGAGTAAGTCTGTAAAGCTTCGAAAATGACTTGTTTATCATAGACCTGGATATTATCATAATCAAAAAGCTCACGCAATGCTCTGCATATTTCTTTATTACTTATCTTATAAACCTTTTGGAGGACATAAACTATTTCAGCTATCACTTCATTAGGAACAAAAATATCTTCATTTTCTATCAACAATGCGGCTTTCTGTGTCAACTCATCATTATCACTTAGAAGATATCTTAAAATTATATTAGCATCAACTATATTCATCTTTCTCCGCCACCACTTCGGGCCATGCCTTAATTTCCTTATCAATAAGGTCTTCGTTTTTGTAGTTTTGTAAAATTCCTTTTGCTTTTTTGGGTCGTTCTGGCTTACATTTTCCCACAGAGATGTTTTCCTCATGTGGTAGGATTATAATTTCCACTTGCTTGTCTACAAGTTCTTTTGGTAATTTGAAAATTCCGGCTAAGATATTACTGTTCGCAACTTTTCTAATAAAGGTCATGACCAACCCTCCTTGAGGTGTAGCTATTATAATATTATTTTATCACATTATATTTTCAATTACGATGTCAGCTTTGAACCTCCCCCACTTTCACTTCGTTTAGAAGTGGGGGATTCCTGATTCATTGACTGCTGCCCCGTCACATGAGGGTCTTATGCTGTCTCCACAGGCTTGACCTCGGGCAGTCCCTGCCCTAGTTTATCCTTGTGATGGGGCTAGGCTATCATACCCAACTCCACAAGTCCTTGCTGCAAAATATTAATACTGGCATTGATATCCCTCTGGTGCAGTGCTTGACAGTGCGGACATTGCCATTGGCGTATAGTCATGTCTTTGATTTCTTTGTTTCTGCATCCGCACGCACTGCATATTTGGCT
The DNA here is from genome assembly GCF_000174415.1 of Dethiobacter alkaliphilus AHT 1. Classification (NCBI taxonomy): domain Bacteria; kingdom Bacillati; phylum Bacillota; class Dethiobacteria; order Dethiobacterales; family Dethiobacteraceae; genus Dethiobacter; species Dethiobacter alkaliphilus. The sequence continues at coordinate 96,320 of NZ_ACJM01000002.1, read as the reverse complement.
GGATGGGAAGAAACGGTCCACGAAGTGTACGGTTCTGCCATACCAATCGGCTTTATAGAGAAGCATTTGCTTAAATGTTCCCCAACTGGCATCACCGATAGCTTTGGATAAGCGCCTGTTTTTCATCATTCCCTTAGGGCTTAGCGTTTCCAGGCATATCACTTGGTTTTCATGAATCAGCCTGGTTGAGAGCTTATGCAGGAAGTCTTTGCGGATATTAGCCACTTTTTCATGCTGGATAGCCAGCTTAATTCTGGCTTTGTTCCTATTTTTGCTGCCTTTTTGTTTGCGGGATAATTCCCGCTGCATCTTTTGCAGTTTTCTTTCGGCTTCCGCCAAGGTTTTGGGGTTTTTGATTGCCTCTCCCGTGGAGAGGACAGCCAAATCCCTGAGCCCGAGGTCGATGCCAACCTTCTGGCTGCTGACCTTTAGCGACTTCGGCGTGTGGACATCTGCAAGAACTGAAGCAAAATATTTGCCCGAAGCCGTCTTTTTGACGGTGACAGATGTGATGTTGCCTTCAATTTCACGGCTTTTAGCAAACGAAACCGCCCCAATTTTGGGCAGTACAAGTTTATCTCCCATCACCTTGATGTTGTTGTTGACCATTTGTGTGCGGTAAGATTGCTTGTTGTTTCGTCTACTTTTGAATTTAGGAAAGCCTGCTCGTTTCTGGAAGAAATTCTTGTAGCTTACATCTAAATCCCGCAGGCTTTGCTGCAGAGCAATGCTGTCAACAGCTTTGAGCCACGGCAACTCTTTCTTTAATTCTTTTAGGTTGGCAGCACACTTAGTATAGTTAAGCGTTTCTTTTACCGTTTTGTAGGCTTCAATCCGCCTATCTAGGTAATAGTTGTAGACGAAACGGCAGGAGCCAAGGGTTTGGTTAATGACCGTCTGCTGTGATTTATTAGGGTAGAGCCTGAAATTGTAGGCTTTATGCATCGCATTCACCGCCTTTCATTATGGAATATTATACCATAGCGAACAGGTGTTTGCAAGAGAGCAGCCGATTCATCTCCCACTTAAAGAAGTGGGAGTCTTCTCGACTGATTTGATAAAGTTTTTTGACTTCAATCAGGAATTTGAAACGCCTGCTATTTGACTATAGATCCGTAACCCTGTTAATTGGATGCGGAGTTTTTTTTAGGAAGTTTACTCTGCAGGAATAAGGTGGAAGATTGTAGAAATTAAAGTAAAGTTTGCATAGATACATTACTGCCTAAGGGCATAGAATAGCACCAGGTATTCCCACCTGTTACAAGGCTTAGCAAGGCACATTAAAGAGATGTGTTTGGCTTGACCCTTTTCTATGTCTTTCTACGGGAGGCCGGGACAGGAGGTTATCTGTTTACGCTTTTTCTTGCCATACTTGGTCCATTTCGCGGTGGTCCCGCCAAAGCTATTGTAATTGCTGCCGCTTTTTTGCGTAGCATTACCGGGGTTCCCACAGCAAACGCCAATGTTACCGGCTCTCATACTATTTCAGTATTACAGAAAAATGGCTATAAGCCGGAAGTAATTGGTGCTGTGGAATCTGCGGTATTGACCAACAGCCAACTGATGCCACCGCTAATGGGAGCAGCTGGTTTTATCATAGCTGAGTTTATGGGAATGTCCTACGTGCAGGTTATTACCGCCGCTACTCTACCGGCTTTGCTTAGTTTTGGCTACATTCTTGCCGTGCTCCATCTTGAGAGCAAAAAGTCAGAGATAAAACCCACCGCAATAGACGATATTCCACCGTTTTGGCCCACATTATTTTCTGGCATACAATACTTTATTCCTATCCTGGTTTTCATCTATTTCATATTAACTTTGCAGGCTGCACCTGCCGTTGCGGTTATCCCCTCAATTGGTGCTGTGGTTATTCTCGCTATCATCATAAAAGTAGTTCATGCCTTTAAAAACCTCAGATCTGGTCAGTCCACAAAGTCCGTACAGAAACAGGCTACATCAATCTGGACATTTATCATCCGCAGCCTGGACGGTGGAGCCAGAGCGATGGCAGCAATGACGGTTGGATTTGCAGCAGCGTCCTTTATTTTAAGCGTAATAACACTAACCGGCCTGCAAGGTCGCATGGTGGTTTACATTGAAACTTTGGCAGGAAACAGTTTAGTAGCGGTCCTGCTATTGACAGCTTTGGTTTGTTTAATTGCAGGTATGGGCATGCCGGCGCCGGCCAAAAGGATCGTTACAGCAGTACTGACTGCAGCGGCTATCCCACTGGTTCAACCTAATCTTCATTGGTTAGCCGTTCACCTGTTCATTTTCTATTACGCCGTCCTGGCCGACAATGTGCCTCGGATTGGGATTGCCGCCCATAGCGCCTATCAGGCTGCCGGGTCAGATCCTAATAAAACCGGCCTGCTGGGTGTGAAATATAATCTGGCTGCGTTTTTGCTACCTTTTTTGTTCATCTGGAACCCACAGTTGCTGATGATAGACACCGTCTGGTACATAGCCATGCTTACTGGTGCTATCACCTTTGTGGGCCTGTACTGTATTGCCGCCATAGTGCAGCGCTGGTTAATTACGCAGCTCAGAATTGCAGACCAATTTATCCTGCTGGCTATTGCAATTGCACTGCTTTGGCCCAATTTAATCAGTAATTTCGTGGGTATATTTGCATTTGCTTTGTTCTACCTAAAGGCTAGATCAGTCAACATATCGTAGCGGAGGGGAGAGTAGGAATACCTTTTGCTGTAAAACTACCGAAAGCACCGGTTTCCGTAAACGCAGATTTAATGACAACAGACAAAATTAATGCGAAGTTAAAGGATCCTGAATTTAAGGGTAGGGTGTTCTTGCTTTACGAAGGGGAATTTAATCCCCTTTTTATTTTTTTTTTGTATAAATCCTGTAACATTTTCCTGATTCAAACGTAAATAGAGCAAGGGGGAAGCAGATGAAGCGTGATACATTGGATGAAATATACAAGTCATATATGGATGAAGTATATCGCTATCTGCTATTTTTGTGCCGCAATCATTATCTGGCAGAAGATGTGATGCAGGAAACGTTTTATCGCGCTTATTTGCATCTTGAGGATTGCCCGGAAGAGCGAGTAAAGCCATGGTTGTTTAGAGTAGCTCACAATGCCTTTGTTGATATTCAGCGTAAAGATACCCGTAATTATACCAAAGCTCACGATTATTTCGAGAGACTTACAGATGGGGTAAGTGCTGAGGATGAAGCCATTAAAAAAGAAGGGCTAACAGAACTAACCACAATAATCTGCAACCTGCCTGGCAAACAGCAGGAAGCAATTCTGTTATATGATTTCCATGGATTTTCCTATGACCAATCCGCTGAAATCATGGATGTGAAGGTTGGCTATTTTAAGGTTTTATTATTCAGGGCAAGGCAAAAAATCCGTCAGGAAAGGGGAGTTTGATAAGATGACAGAGGAGTTTAGGATAAAGCTAAAAAGATACTACGAAGGAACGCTTTCTGAAGAAGAGGCGGCAGAAGTGGAGAATGAATTGGAAAAAATGGAGATTTATCAATCCTACCTTGACGAATTTTTAGATAAAGACCAGCCGCAGCAGGGTCGCGGTAAAAATGGAGATCAACATACTAATAAACAACGAAAAATAATAAAAAAAGGGAAGTGGAGGGCAAGGGTTGAAAATGCCCTGACTGCTATTGTTTTCTTGTTAGTTTTAACTATTCTTTCTTCCTCAATTTCTGGAGCTTTTTTTGTTAGCGGGAGCCCTAATCGGGTTGATACATTCAGAGAGGTAATATCTCGAACAATTGCGGTGACCAGGCCTAATCTGAGGATAAACAATGACTACTCCCAGATAGGCGCTTTCTTCACCATGGATAATTCCGGTACTTTGGAAAAAAGAGTGGGCGGCGAGTACATCAGAGCCGGAGAATTTGATATGAGGTTCTTGTTTAATCGGCCGGGGGCACCTGATATTCAACTGCATACCGAGAGGGTTGCAGTCCGTTATCCTTTTCAATATCCGGGAGCAGATGCTCCCACAGAGCCGGAATGGAGTATTTTAGAGAATTTGCCGGAGGGCACTGTGGCCGAGGCGTATATTTCTCTGGACGGGTTTTATCAGTTAGAGCAAGTAACAGAACTATTTGCAGCCAAAGAAATCGCGCCGGTTTGGGCTGTAGTGGATACAGGATTTGATGACATGAGAGAAATGGATGACAATCCGTGGATTCCTTCCCCCATTGGCTTTCCCGTCGGTAGTGGGAGAAGCGACGTTTCAGAATATTTTCTGGAAACGCTTACTTTCTTACAGAGGCATGAAGATATAGCCAATAGTGTTGGTTTTAGGAATAATTTGTTTTTGCAGGATCGTTTGGATTACCTAAATGATAACGGCATAAAGATATATGGACTTGTGGTTACCGGCCCTACAAAAGAGATTTTGCAACTTAGAGAAGAAAGCTGGGTAACGTTTCTTTTGCTGGGTGAGGTTCGTTTATGGAATTGGCGTTAAATATTTGGCTTAAACTTGGTTGACTATGTTAGTGAAGATTTGGTAGTATGACTCGGTTTTCTAAAACTTCTATAACAACAAATAGCAATAATCGGCTTAGATTTAGAGATTGGCAAAATAGATTAAGCTGGTTTAATGACCGAATGACTGACATTGGCTTATCCACTGGGATTAGAAGAGTGAACCCCTGACCTGGGCCCTACTTTGTCCAGATGTTAAACTAAGTAGAGAAATAATTGTGTTACATGGAAGGAATTGGTGGGAAGGTAGTGGAATAATGAAAAATTAATAATTATTGACAACGATACTTCAGGCGAGGTTGAAGCTTATGCACATCATAAACGAAAAAATTCCCGCTTGGTTTCCGCGAGACTTAATCAATCCGTTTCTGTATCTAATCAGCTGTTCGATACTGGTTACAGGATTGTTTTTTATTCCGTTTTTCGATATGTATCTCCAAGGTCATTGGTGGTGGTTGCCCTGGAACATCTTCCTTGCGTGGCTACCTCTATTTTTCGCCTTGTGTCTACTATGGGCGGTGCACGGAGAGCAGAGTCGTCTGATAATAATTACCTGCTGGGGCCTGTGGCTGTTTTTCTATCCCAACGCACCATATATGCTTACGGATTTGATTCACCTAAACCGCTTTGAGTTTGTTATTGGCACCCAATTCAGTGCCGATCCGGCGGTATGGTTCGGTTTTCTGCACTTGGTTGCGGGCGTGGCAGTAGGTTGCGGCTTTGGTTTGCTCTCGCTTGTCATGCTCCAACGGTATACGGAACGAACGCGCGGTGCTGTGTGGAGCTGGCTGCTGGTTGCCGGAACTTCACTGCTTTCCGGCATTGGCATATGGATCGGCCGCAATCTGCGTTTTAACAGTTGGGACATCTTATTCCGTCCATTCCACCTGCTTCGCAATATCGCCTCACAATTCGACCGCAACGCCTTCCTGCTGTGCCTATTATTCACGATTATGTGCGCGGGGGCGCATTTGATGGTGGTGTCTTTTAACAAGGAGGTGAAAGATGAAAGAGGTATTCGCAATTAATATAAGGGGGTGACGCGGTTATTCAATTGTATATAAGAACACTTAGTGTTATCAAGGAGGCCGAAATAAATGATCTTATTTGCAAATATTTATATATTACTTACGATAATTATTGCTATATTTCAGGTTGCATTAGCAATGGGTGCACCACTGGGTGAGTTTACGATGGGTGGCAAGTTCACAGGGAAATTGCCAATTAAAATGAGAGTGGCTGCATTAGCACAAATCGTTATACTGCTGATTTTTGTTTTTATAGTGGCAGCAAAGGCAGGAATAGCGTTTGAACAGTATTATAGTTTTGGAAGAATTGGAATTTGGTTTGTTGTAGCATTTTTTGTTTTTGGCACACTTGTAAACATTTCATCACCTAGCAGAAAAGAGAAGCTAACTATGGGGCCAGCCAATATCATTGCTTTAATTAGCACGCTTGTAGTAGCACTTAGCTAAAAACCCCGCGCGCCCTATATATGGGAGTAAGCGGGGTTTAAACTAAAACACCTTAATAGCTAGCCATTTCTTCTAAAGAGGAGTGCTTACAAAACAGTCTGGGTTACCCATGAACCGCATGCCCCTGGGAGTAAATTTAACCAACTGTACGCACATCCTGATTCTGGACCCGGCTTCAACCTCACCACTTATCCACGGGACACGGAATTCTGCCTCATTAGGGCTGAGGAAAGTCACGTTCTCCAAGTCTACCGTATCCAATCTAACCACAACAGCAGGGATTTCCACGATTTCCCCCGTTCCTCGGAGCTCAGCTCCACTGATGTGACCCCCCACTGGTCGGGCTGATTGAACACTGCAGCGGCGGTCGCCACCCCAGCGGCAACAACCCTGCTACCTGAGATAGTTACTCCGCGTGCCTCTGGTTTAGGAACAGCCAGAGCGTGGGCGATACTACTAAAAGTAAGACCGAAGCAGAGGAAGAATGACAGTACGGTAAAAAGTGTTTTTGTTTTCATACTAATCCTCCTCGTATACTGATTGATGTCTTATAGTATATGCATAATAGCACACCGTGTGTATTATACTTTAATACATTTATTGCTATCATGTTTGAGGTAAGTATGTTGCGTTTATTTCTATTTTCTTAATGCTGCTCGAACCGATGACTTAGATATCGACAAGGAAACTGTTGAAAGAATTGAATCAGCTTGGCTAAGGTTCCATGGGCATACTGAAAGATTACCACTGGATGGAGTTGTAAATCCAACCGCTTTCACAAAAACCTATATTAATCTGATTCAGGAGTTAGATGATATAGTAGGTGTTAAAGGTCCAAAAACCTCTTAGAAACGATTTAACAGGAAAGGGTGATTTGTTAATGGAGATTGTTGCAATGTTAATATTTATGTTACCCATTATTGCGCTATATAAGATACATGCCATAGATGGCCGTGTAGAAGAGCTAGAAAAAAGGGTTAAGGAATTAGAAAGTCTGAATCAAGATTAAGCATTGTACTGACTATTGCGTATGTTACATTTATAATGATTTTAAGTTAGTTCACATAATATATATTTCCGCCCACAGAGAAAAGGCTTTAAAACCCCCGTAACTCCCTTGGTATAAGGGGTTGTGGGGGTTTTCCATAGGCATCAAAAGTTCTCATAATTCACCACTGTTTAGGGAAACGTCATATAAAACGATATGTCTGGTCATTTTTTATGTGCAATTTTCAACATGTAGCGAAACTTTTCTGATAAGCTGTCGTTATAACTATTAGTAGCTCCCGTAAAGGAGGTGGCCTGTTGAGTGACGGTAAAAATGATGAGCTTGAGGAGCTTTATCATCTATATTTTAGCCGGATTCAAAGTTATCTGTATTATTTAAGCGGTGACTATAATCTGGCAGAAGAGCTGGTGCAAGAAACTTTTTACCGTGCAGGACGCAGCCTATTATTAAAAAGAAAAATTACATATGTTTCAGCCTGGCTTTTTACGATTGCAAGAAACCTTTATTTTGATCATGCGAAAAAATCCAATTTTAAAATTGATATAGTTAGCTTTGAAGATTTATCTGCACCAAATTTACCGAGGGAAAAATATACAGGCTATCTTCCTGAACGTTCGCATGAGAATAGGGAGTTGCAGAAAGATATTCAGGTCACACTTATGTCGTTGACAGAAAACCAGCGGACAGCACTTTTACTAAAAGACCACCAGAGCCTGACTTATCAGGAGATAGCAGAAATCATGGATTTGTCCGTGATGTCAGTCAAAAGCCTTCTCCACCGTGCCCGTTTGGCTTTCCGAAGAAAGTTTGAAGAATACAACAGAAAGGGTGATGAACAATGAGCCCTCTGATTTGTGAAGTTGTTAATGACCTTTGGCCGCTGTATCAGGAAAATCAGCTTAGCTCAAAAACTGTACTTGAGATTGAAGAGCATTTAAAAGGCTGCCCGGAGTGTCGGAAAATGATATCTGCCACAGATGAAGCGGCCGGACTTATTTCACAGTTGGATGCTCCACTTGCAGATTCCGAGAAAGAAAAAAGTATGCTGCGCAGGGCCCAAACGAGGCTAAGATATAAGTTGCTGGCAACTGTGGTGTTAGCGACGGTATTTCTCTATTTTTCACTTTCATATATACCTGTCGGGCAAAGATACGAGCAATACGCTGAAGATGCTAAAAAAGCACTGTCAATCATAATGGAGATGACTCAGCCCGGTACAGAGGTGCTTGTTGCTTATTCCAACCGGAATATAATCAGTGTATACGGTGAAAGATCCCTGCCCAACATAAAAACAACCTGGGAAGTTCAGGTTGACCGCCGCGGTGTGATGGATATCAAAGAGTTCAGGCAGGAGCCTGCAAATTTAGAAGCTCTGCCCTGGCCGTGGCGAACTGATATTGGTACACAGTATGATAACAGTCTAAGAGACGAACAGCAGGAAATACTTGAACGGTTACCTGAGTGGAGTGAAGCAGAAGCTGTTATTTCCTTTTATGAAGATCTGACCCCCGCTGAGGTTAGCCACTTTCTCAGTGACAGAAACTTAAGACCGTTGCATGCCGCTTTCCATGCAGATATTCCCGATTATGACGGAGAAGGCGCCCCCTGGCTTCCCCGCTTCGGGTTTTCCCTTGTTGATGATAATCTACTTCCGGCAACACAGCAATCAGTAATAAGGAAAAGTGAAGCATTTCTTGAAGAACTAATCTGGCTGTCGGAGAGATATCATATTATTGAAAATATCTTTGGTTACCCGCGTGTAAATGATATCGTGGATTACGTTCAAGAAAATGGTTTTGAAATTAGCGGAATAACAGTGAGGGGTCCGGCTGAAGATTTAAAGATTTTGTTTGAGGATGAACAGGTACGTTCTGTGCATATCGGAGAAATTGCATTTCGTCGCAGATAAATCAAAAATGAATATTGGAATCCAGCATCATAATTCAGAGCTATAGCGGAGAAATTCTAAGTTTATCGCAGAAGCCTCATTGTCGCATGGGAGGAGAAAAGACTATGAAAAGACCAATTATTGGTGGTTTTGAGAATATTGCCCCCTGAAGGCTTTGCTGCTTTACACAAAGGTAAATATTTACTATAATCAAAGTAGGTAAGTCAAATCAGTGCAAGGGAGTGGCTTGCAGTGTCAAGAATGGTCAAGGTTTCAAGTAAGGGGCAGATAACTCTGCCGGCATCGATAAGAAAAAAGATTAACGTTAAGCCGGGCGAATATGTGAGATTGGTTGAAGATAGTGATGGAGGAGTTCGTATATTGGTAGCCGAAAATGGGATTGAATATCTGAAAGGAAGCGTATGTGTCAGTAGTCCTCAGGATATTGAGCAGGCTAGACGTAAAGCTCTACAGGAGCGAATTGATGAAAAGAATAATTGATGCAAATATTGTTTTGAGGTTTTTGCTTAACGATATTCCGGAGCAAGCTGAGCAATGCGCACTTTTATTAAAACGGTTGGAGAAAAATAGTGAACAAACCTTTCTGCCTGATATTATACTAGCGGATATTGTCTGGACTTTAGAAAAGTTTTACCGTGTTCCAAAAAGAAGAATTGGAGAATTGCTAATTCCCATAATAAATCTCCGCGGCCTGCGTTGTTCCAGTAAGGAAACAATAAGGGTTGCTTTGAAGACTTATGCTGAAAAAAACATTGATTGGAGCGATGCATTTGTAGGCGCACAAATGCTTGCCAGCCAACAATATACTATTTACTCATATGATGGTGACTTCGACAAAATAGACGGGATCACGAGAGTCGTTCCATAAACATCACCTTAGCTGTCCCGATTATTTATAACCGTAAGCTAGGTGCAGCTTTGTTCTCAGTGTATGTGCTTTAACCATCATGCCACAGCAATTTAATAGCCGGTATTTGGTGAATACGCGTATTTATTTGATATTGTAATGGATTTTTGAAAAAGTCCAAAGAGAATGCTTGGGGCAATTAACCGTGAATACTAACAAACTTTTCACAGGGTAACAAGCGGAATGTCTGCGTACTCCAATCAGAAAACAAAACTATACAACTCAAAGTTGGGTTAATTAACCAATATTTTTTGGTTATGGTAAAAATCACATCAGAGTAAGGTCTGAAATGTTGTTATATTTTGGTTCTTTAGTAAAAGGATGGGAAGGAGATAAATTGATTATAGAGAGTATTTACTGTAAAATTGACTTGATGGAGTAAAATAGAGGGGACGCAGGCATGCCATTTGACACCATTAAGAAAGCAGTATGCCCAGAGTGTGGGAACAGTGTTCATTTTGTTGAGATCAACATCGGGAGAGTTATAACCAACTTTGACAATGAGCCGTCTTTTAACATATAGATGTTACTCCATATGAAAAAATCGGATCTATTGTACGCTGTGCCTGGATAGAAGGGAGTAATCCAGGTAGGGGAGGAAGGGGAGGCCCTAAGAGTGTCTCTAATAAGTGTAATCAAAAAAGGAAGAACCGGTATGATTCCGTTCTTCCTCACTCTGTGATTTTTTTTATTGTTTGTCTGCCTGATAAAGTTCTGCTATTGCTTGAGCTAGGTATGGTATGGTTCTTAACGCTTCTTCCAGGGAATTGTTGTTTCCGCCTATTTCAATCAGGAGCGCATTAGGGTGTATATGTTGGTTGTAATTTAGTTGTGGTCTCTGAAGCAATCCTCTAGTTAAGTTAGGATTAATTGCTTCCAGTCTGTTATCGACGAATTCTGCAGCTCTAACATTTTGGCGATAATATGGGTTATTACGCCCCCCAATTACAAACATCACTTTACCTGTTGGGTTGCCATTTAGATTGGTAGTAGTTACAGTCCTTAGTTGGCCGTCTCTATGCAAGTCGATTACCAATTTGGCATCTGGATACTCTTCAAGTAGTTGCGTAATAGTGGGCAAGGCCTTTTCGTAAGCTGTTCCATGAGGGATGTTATGGATTGTTTTGTCATGAACAACAGGAATTCCATACTCTTCTTGTAATATTCGTTTTAGCTCTTCCCCAAGTCGGACAACGGCTATTGATAGGTCGCTTGTGAAATTACTTCCTGAAGTTGGCTTAAATGACTCAGTGGTATGAGCATGGTAAATGATTACCTCTCCCGAATTGGCCATGTTACGAACTGGAATTATGATATTAGGCTCCTCAGAATTGTGTTCATCAACAATATTTCTGCTTATTGGTTCAAGGATATTCCTTGGTTGCTCAACAGCTTGCTCTTTTTCCGTATCTGTATTGTAATGTTCAGTAAAATATATAAAATCATCAGTTTCAAATTTAACCATATAGCTAAAACCTGGAATGGCTTGTGAAAAAACGTGTAGCCCGAATTTCTCAAAAAAATAGTCTAAGTATGTATCAGTCTGATAAATTGAAGTAAGAAAGATTGAGAATACCATAGCCACAGCAGCTAAGAGAGATGTTGCTAAAAAAATATTATTTGATAAATTACTAGTGTCGTGCCTATTGTTGCGGTAGTATCTTTTTCTCCTGTAGTAAGTTCTTTTGGCCATGGGCATCCCTCCCCTATTATATTTACTCTATATATTAGACTATGCGTAATATCCCTAAACTTGCTCTTTAAGGGTTGGAGGCGCAGAAAAAATACGAAAAATACAGATAAGAGGAAGAGTTAAGTTTGCTGCAAGGTTATTGTATTGGTAGGTATAATCCACATTAGTCGTAAACCAAAAGCCACTTAGAAACGATTTAAACGCTTCGGTTTTCTGCAGTACTGGGAGCAATGCAGCAGTGATAGAGATAAAGTAGGACTTGGTGAAATCAATAATCGGAAAAGCTGTAAATACACCAAAAGACCAGTTTTGCAGAGGTTAAAGGGATTCTGGCAAGATTCAATATTAAAAAATCTAGCAGGTTCACATAATATATAGTAGGTGATTGTATGAGGGCCCCTTACAAAATACCGTACAGCAGAATGCGAAAACAATTTGATTTTAAAGAGAAAGCTTTGTTTATAATTGGGCTTACAGTAATTTTAATAGGCATAAACATACTAGCAGGATTGTTGCATTTAAGGGTATTAGGAGAACCTGACATACTAAAGCAATTTAATAGCATATCAGAGATAGTTGCAATTTCAGCCAGGGCTGCACTTCTTGAAGAAGTAGTATTTCGGTTTATAATGATTACGGTCATTATGCATCTTCTGCAAAGAGTCTCGAAGTTTCATAAGATGTCAGTAAGCAGAATGTGGCTAGTATCATTGATTATTTCGTCATTGGCTTTCATGTTTGTTCATTCTACAGAAGCGTATCTGATTGCATTTGCCTTTGGAATGCTACTGGGATATACATTTATTAAGCATGGATTAATAGTAGTTATAGCGATTCATTTTTTGGTTAATGTAAGCACGTTTACTTACTTTTTTCTATTTCATTAAGCAAGTTCACATAATATATATTATCGGACGTTTTATGTTTTTATGAGTGAGCGCCTATCTGTACCCAGGCGCTCTTTTGTGTTAGCTCTATCTTCCTTTTTTGTGGTTATAGTTGGGGGCTTTGTTTACGTTGTTCTTTTACTAGATGAACTAGCATCATTATTATACCGATGTTGAGTGATACGTCGGCTATGTTGAAGATTGGGAATCTAAAGGAAAATAATATTAAATTGACAAAATCGATAACTTCACCGCCGTGAAAAAGCCTGTCTATGAAGTTGCCTAATGTTCCGCCTAATAATAATGCCAGGGATACTCCGTACCACTTCATGTTTTTAGGCTTTATCTGGAGTAAATATATCAGGACCCCTATCACAGCTACTGAAACGATGATAAACAGCCCTAACTGGCCTGCGAGAATACCAAAAGCGCCCCCCGGATTTCTAAGTGAACTAAGATACAGGGTGCCGGGAATGATGCGAATACTATTTCCTATGTCCAGATTAGTGACAATAAGCCACTTGGAGAACTGGTCTAGAAATACAATGGTTAGTGCAACAATATAGAATATCATAATTCCCTCTCCGGCTTTACATAATATAGCTTGTTCTGTTTTGTACTAACTCTTTTGATTCTACTGTGCTTCATCATAGTCCTGCTTTTTTTTTGAAAAGAAATTATGTTTATGTAAAACATCGATAAAAATATCTACCAAGAAGGGATCAAATTGAATTGTTTTTAATGTTTTGATGTGTTCGATTACTGTTTTATAGTTTAGTGCTTTTCTGTAAGGACGATTGCTGGTCATGGCATCATAGGTATCCATGATGGCCATTATACGACAGGCCAGCGGGATATTCTTTTCTTTTAGGCCTAATGGGTACCCTTCCCCATTCCACCATTCGTGGTGGTGGAGGATGTATTTGGCTATGTGGCTTAATTCCGGGGAAGACTGAGCAATCCGATAGCCGATTTCCGAATGTCGCTTCATCTCCTCCCTCTCTTTTACGGTTAATGAGCGAGGCTTAAAAAGTAACTTGTCTGATATGCCTACCTTGCCGATATCATGAAACTTTGCCAGAAGAATTAAGTCTGTTTTCTCCTTAGCGGAAAGACGCAGTTCATCGGCCATAATGGCAGCTAATTTCTCCATCCTGTCGGCATGGCCTTCGGTGATGTAGTCTCGCTCGGCCAACATGGCCATCAGGGTTGTGGTAAAGTGGCTTTTAGCGCTGGTGCTGCGGTAAAGTTTATTGCTATTTAGGATGTTATCTGCTTCTATAATGATATCCTGAATTGGAGTGTTTCCGGTTGCAAAGCCGATAGACAGGCTTAAGGGGAATTCAGGTTGGTTGTTGTTATAGTCATCTAGGGCTTTGTCTATTCTTTTGGCTGCTGCTTCTGCCTGGGAGGCGGTGGTGTTGGGGAGAAGAATTGCAAATTCGTCACCGCCAATGCGGCAAATTGCATCGGTTGCCCGAAAAGCGCTGCGAATAACTTTCGCTGCTGCTTTTAGTACTGTGTCTCCTTTTGGATGGCCCATGGAGTCATTGATTAACTTTAATCCATCTATATCAACCATTATTACAGATACCGGTGTTGATGCTTTGTTGTTTAATCTAAGCAGTTCTTCTTCAAAATAGCTGCGGTTGTGAAGTCCGGTTAATGTATCGTACATAGTGAGATACCGCATTTTTTCTTGGGTTTCTTTATATGAGGTGAAATCTTTAATGGTATTAATGGCACCGATTACATTTTCTTCTCCGTCCTTAATGATTGAAGCGGATCCCCATATGAAGGCACCTTTCCCTCCGTGTAACCGGGGAACGTAAACTTCGGCTATCAGAGAGTCCCCTTCCCATCTCAGGAAAGAATACTGCTTTTGTGGGATTTTACCGGGATCTAGAACAAAATCTATCAGAATTGGCCGGCGGGAACCGTAAAACGGTATTGAGTACTCAAAGTGGCCACGGCCAAGCATTCTTTCTGCCCTCACCCCGGTTAAACGTTCCATAGCTTTATTCCAGGCTGTGACCCTGCCTTCTGTATCAATTGTGAAAGTAGGGTCCGGGAGGCAGTCGATAATATTTTTAAAGTATTGTCGCGAGGCATCCAGTGCCTCGTGCGCCCGCTTTAAATCTGTAATGTCTGTGACAGTGCTTTCATAGTAAAGAATTTGTCCGTCACGGTTACGTATTGCTCGCCCTCCGGCACGTATTACCAGTGTTTTGCCATCCTTTTTTCTCCATTTGAGCTCAATATTGCTGTAATAGTTGGTATCTTTTAGCGAAGATATTACTTCTTCGCGTTGTTTATTATCTATATAGATGTCTCTGGGAGTGTTTAGCTCCAATACTTCTTCAAGTGAATCATAACCCAACATTTTTACGAAGGCTGAATTGGCCAGAAGGATTTTTCCATCCTCAGTGCATTGGAAAATACCTTCCTGAGCATTTTCAAAGAGGTGTCGGTATTTTTCCTTGCTCTCCTGGAGTTTGTTTTCCAATACAGTAATATCTGCATAATTTTCTATAGATACCAGAGAGAGTTTGGTATCAGGAATCAGGCGAGCTTTAATGATAACATCTTTTTCATTACCTTCTGCATCTATGAAAGGGAAAACTTCAGTTTTCAGTGATCCAGTTTCATTTTTATGATACTTAAGTACACGTTTTAGGTGAGCGGGATGAATGAAGCTATGTATTTTCTCCTTGCCCTGCACATCCTCCAGCTTTACCTTGGAGAAAAGTTCCATTTCTTGGTTTGCATAAAGAATGGTATAATTCTCATCTACCACAACCATAGGCGTGGCCGCCACGTCAAATATTGTCCGGTAGGTGTGCACAGCTTCCTGTAAAGGCACTGTGCCTTCATAGGTATTTCTGTGAAAGTTAATTAAAAAAGATTTGATTAACCAATTGCCCATTTAAGCCCCTCCGTGGTGTTGAGAATTTTCAGACAATGATTATGAATATTCGACATAATATGATTATTTCCTCTTATTTCTATGGGAAAATTTGCATAAAAAAAGCCGCTTAGCGGCTTAGGAGAAATCTTTTAGTTTTTGTTTTACTGCCTCTCTGTTTTTCATGTATCTGCCACGGGTTGCTTTAATCCAGTCTTCCAGGTGGCGTTTACGGTGTTGTGGTGTCCAGAAAGCATCGTTTAGTACTTCCTGGGGGATGTTGATTTGGTTGTTTGCTTCCAAAGTCCCCTCTACCAGGCAAAACGGGCACTGGATCTTGTTTTCGCCCAGGAGGCGTACTGAACGGCTGTAGCAGGATGGGCACTGGTTAGGCTCGGGGGTTCTGGGTTCTGTTTCTCCCCGTAGGTATGATACCAGTCCGGCGCCAAGGCTGGCTACGTCTTCCATAAGGTCGTCTTGTAGGAGTATTTCACCGGGTCCGGGGGCATATGCTTCGTGATAGTTGTAGACGGGGAATCCAAAGGATAAGGCGAACTGATTCATCATTTCCATGCCGATGGGGTTCCAGTCTGCTTTGCCGGCCACGGTCATGTTAAGGGAGCCGCGGCGGCGGCCTTGCATGTCATCTATGTAGAGAGACATCATAAGCGCCCGGTCCATTATTTTTTTGATGACGGATGCGGGGCTTAAAAGATAGATTGGGGCGGCCACAATGAGTCCGTCGGCCTGGATAAGTTTTTCTACCAGTGTGTCCATTTGGTCCTCTTCACGGCATTTACCGCGGAACACACAGGCCAGACAGCCTTCACAGGATGCAATGTTTAAATCGGTGATGTTTATGGTTTCCACTTCTGCTCCGGCTTTCTGGGCAGCTTTTGATGCTTGTTTGACCAAGATTTCACTGTTTCCGGGGGAACGGCGTGAAGCTATCAGGGATAATATTTTCATTGTTCAACTACCTCCTCACCCTTTCTATTCGACCTGCGTTGAAAAAAACCTGCAAAGCAAAAATAGGCGCTGGTTGCGCCTATTCGTCTTCTACTTCTGTTTCGTATGTTTGGGCATTTGCACCGTGTTTATTGAGGATGTCTACGGCAAAGTGGGGTTTGTCGCTTTCGGTAACATTGACGGCCACAGCGTAAGCAGCTGGTAAATGGGTTCCTTCCCCCATCATTTTTTTGGCATCCTCCTCATTGTAGAGGTCGGAGCTGGAGCGGCCTTCTACGGCTACATCGCTGCCCATTACGCCTCGGGCATACAGAGGGAGTTCAGCGGAATACGCGTTGTTCATGGGGTCTACCCCTTCTACCGGGTCGTCGGTAAGCTGGTGAAAAGAGACTTTCATAAATCCCTGCTCTCCCAGTTCCCAGATAGCCAAGCGTGCGTTGTCCTTGGAGCGAAATTTACCAATTACCAAATTGACTTTCATATTATCCCGCCTGTCAGATTGTTTTTATTATTTTGCCCTGACAGGGGGGTTTTACACGTATTATTCACCCATCACTTTGATTACCACCCGTTTGTTGCGGCGGCCGTCAAATTCGGCATAGAAAACCTGCTGCCAGGGGCCGAAATCCAAACGTCCTTTTGTTACAGGGATTATTACCTGATGGCCCACAAGGATGTTCTTCAGGTGGGCATCACCGTTGTCTTCTCCGGTGCGGTGGTGGCGGTAGTCGGGGCCAAAGGGTGCCAGACGTTCCAGCATTTCATGGATATCTTCCATAATGCCGGATTCCAGGTCGTTAATGAATACTCCGGCGGTGATGTGCATGGCCGAGACCAGGACCATGCCTTCCTGGATGCCGCTTTTGTCCAGAGCTTGCTGGACCTCTTCTGTTATCACTTCCAGCTGGTAGCGTTTAGGAGTGTTAAACGTCAGGTACTCGGTATGGAACTTCATTATTCATCAGCTCCCACAAAAAGATTTACAAAGTCGAACTTGGTTACGTCCACCAGGCCGCGGTTGGTGATACGCAAATCGGGAATAACAGGTAACGAAAGCAGGGCCATGGTCATAAACGGGGAGACCAGTGTGCAGCCAAGGTTTTGCCATGCTTTGGCCAGCGCTGCAACGTTTTGGGCTACTTCCTCCACCGGCTGGTCTGACATCAGGCCGGCTACCGGAAGCTCCACCAGGGCCAGTACTTCACCCTCGGAGACGGCCACCATGCCGCCGCCATGCTCGGCCAGGATGTTACCGGCCACGGCCATATCGGCATCGTTGGTTCCTACGATAAGCAGGTTGTGGCTGTCGTGAGCTACTGTGGAGGCCACGGCGCCGCGGGTAAAGCCAAAGCCGGTGACAAAGCCAACGGCATGGGTGCCCTGGCCGCTGTGGCGCTCAAAGACAGCCACTTTGGCCAGATCTTTGGTGGGGTCGGCATGAATCAGGCCGTTTTGTGCTGGTACCTGTAATTGCAGTTCTTTGGTGCCTACCTGGGCTTCAGAGATTTGCATTACACGGACGGTGGGTGTGGTGTTTGGCGCTTTAATGTGGAAATCTGCTTCTTCCAGAGGCTTGGGTAGTCGAACCGAATGGCGGACTGAAACCGGATATTTGTGGGTGGGCAGTTTGGTTTGCAATTTACCTTTGTCTGCGATGAGGTTGCCGGCGATAAAGACGCTGTCTACTTCGACGCAGGTCAGGTCTGAAATCAGGAGCATGTCTGCATACTTGCCGGGGGCGATGCTGCCCAGGTCCTTGTCACAGTTAAAGTAGCGGGCCGGGTTTATAGTTACCATCTGAATGGCCCGGATTGGGTTTAGGCCTTCCTGTATGGCGCGCATTACTACATGGTTTAGGTGTCCGCGTTCTAAGAGGGTTTCCGGGTGGGTATCATCGGAGCAGAGTATGCAGTAGCTGCTGTCGATGTTGTGTTCGGTTACAGCGCGGATGGTTTCCTTTACATCATGCCAGGCAGAGCCTTCACGAAGCATGGCATACATGCCGCTGCGGAGCTTGGCCAGGGCACCTTCTTTGGTAACCGACTCGTGGCAGGAGGAGATGCCGGCGGACATGTAGGCATGAAGGCCCGGGCCTTCGGTGGGCATAGCATAATGACCGGTGACTACTTTGCCGGCGGCCAGGGTTTCTTTGATAATGGCATGGACGTGCGGGTCATTGGCTAAAACTCCGGGGAAATTCATCATTTCGCCAAGGCCGGCTACCCCCTCCCAAGAGAGTACTTCCCGTACTTCCTCAGGGCCGATGGCGGCACCGGCATCCTCCATGCCGGGAGCTGCGGGAACACAGGATGGTACGGTGGTAAAGACGCGCAAGGGAACTGTTTTTCCCTCTTCATGCATCAGGCGTATTCCTTCCATTCCCAGGACATTGGCGATTTCATGAGGGTCCATGAAGATGGCTGTGGTACCGTGGGGCATGACGGCTCCGGCAAAGCCTGTGACATTAACCATACTGCTTTCCACATGAATATGGCCATCGAGAAATCCCGGAGCCAGGTATTTGCCGGCGGCATCAATAACTGTGGTCTCCGGACCGATGGTATGGGAGGCATCACCCACCAGGGCGATGCGGCCTTCGGCTACTGCTACATCGGTACCGGGGATGATTTCAGCGGTATGTACGTTTACCAGACGTGCATCCTTTATCACCAAGTCGGCAGTCTTACGTCCCATGGCCACATCCACCAGCGTTTGGGACACATCCTGTAAGTTGTTTTCTTTACGTTCGCCCATTATATTGCTCCTTCCACTAGCTGTCCTCTTTGAGTTTTTCCAGAAAAGACGGGATATCTTTTATGTGGCCGGAGAAATCGGCCTGCGGTGGTTTACCGGATTTATTTACTACCAGATCTTTTACCAGATAGGTTTGCATGCCGGCTTTGGCGGCGGCACGGATATCATCGTCGGCATCGTTGCCAATCATTAAGCAGTCCTGGGGAGCAACGTTAATGCGCTCGGCAATCTCCAGATAGTATTCCGGGTGGGGTTTACAGTAATGCATGTGTTCATAAGATGTGACCAGGGCAAATTGCTCTTCTGTGAGGCCTGCCCAATTCATGCGGTGGCGGATAGCTGCTAAGGGGAATACCGGATTTGTGGCCAGCACTAGCGGGCAGGCATGTTTAGTTGCGGAGGCCAGCACCTCCGGGGTGTGGGGATATGGTTTAACATAGGGCTTTAATTCCGGAAAGACATCCTGATAAAAGGTGTCGATATGGGGATAAACTGCTTCCGGTTTATGGGGCAGCGTGGTTAAGAAGTGCTCCCA
This sequence comes from Dethiobacter alkaliphilus AHT 1, assembly GCF_000174415.1. Taxonomy (NCBI): domain Bacteria; kingdom Bacillati; phylum Bacillota; class Dethiobacteria; order Dethiobacterales; family Dethiobacteraceae; genus Dethiobacter; species Dethiobacter alkaliphilus. The sequence continues at coordinate 76,788 of NZ_ACJM01000002.1, read as the reverse complement.
AAAAGCCTCCCTGTTTGTTTTTTGAGGATCACGGTTTTCAATCATGGCTTGTGTGGAAGCCATAAGGTTTACCACAAACTCCTGTGGGTCCATCATGTGGGCAAAGTGAACTGCCAACCGCTTTAAGTACCGGCCGAGGAAATCATCCATGTCTACGTTTAATAATGTTCCGTCCAAATCGAATAATATTGCTTTGGGCAAAACTTTCACCTCTTTCCTCAAGGCAGATTCTACATCTTTGTATATTTTTCCTGTTTTTCGTGTTAATTTGCTCAGGATTAAAAAAAAGTATTTATGGCAGGAAATCAAGATGCTTTTGTCAAAATATTATGACAATATGGAGGTGTTGGAATGCCTGCGAATAAAGTAGTGTCCGTCTCCGATGCATTGTCATTGGTTCAGGACGGGATGCAGCTAGGCTTGGGTGGCGGACCGCTGGCCATGAACCCGGTGGGCCTGGTTACCCAGTTGATTCTAAGTGATGTAAAAGATTTGGATGTGGTGGTGGCACCCATTGGTGGGTTTGCTGCCGATTTGTTAATTGGCGCCGGCGCGGTGCGCTCTGTGGAATTGGCTCAATTGGGCTTTGAAGAGTTGGGAATGGCTCCTGCTTTTCGGCAGAGTGTCCAGTCCGGTACGGTAAAAGTACTGGATCATACCTGACCGGGTCTTTTGGCTGCGCTCCAGGCTGGAGCGATGGGGATTCCGTTTATGCCTGTGCGGGGTGTGATTGGTACCGATTATACCAGTGTGCGTCCTGATTTTAAAATTGTTAAAAATCCATATGGAGATGATGAAGTATTGGTAGTCCCGGCAATTAGTCCGGATGTTTCCCTAATTCATGCCTTTAAAGCTGATGGTTTTGGCAACTGTATTGTGAACAGCAGTATAGATGATGCCCTGCTGGCCCGGGCTTCGCAAAAAGTGATTATCTCTGCTGAGGAGATTGTGGATACTGAAGAATTAAAGTCTTCGCAGCGGGGTAACTTTGTTAGCCGTGTTCATGTTGATGCTGTGGTGAGATTGCCGCAGGGAGCCTTCCCCACAGCTTGCGGGAGCTATTACCGGGCAGACATAGAAGCTTTGAAGGCTTACCAGGGGGCGGCAAAGGATCCGGAAGGATTTGCCCGGTACATTGAGACATTCTGCCGCCGTTTTAGTGACGGAGGTGAAGCAAAGTGAACTATACCACGGAAGAATTAATGGCCACAGTGATTGCCCGGCAGGTAAAAAACGGGGAAACCATCGCTGTGGGTACTTTCTCCCCCATTCCTTCCACAGCGGCTCTGTTGGCCAGGGAAAGCCATGCGCCGGACAGTGATGTGTACATTATGGGGAGTAAAGATTGGTGGCCTTTTTCTGAAGGCAGCATGGAGTTTTTTAATATGGCTCAAAAAGGCCGTTTTGATTATTTCTTTTTAAGCGGGGCCCAGATTGACCGTAAGGGTAATATTAATTTGCATGCCATCGGCGATTATGATAAGCCGAAAGTCAGGCTGCCCGGCGGGGCAGGCTCGGCTATGCTTTATTACATGGTAAAGAAGGTTGTACTGTTTAAAACCGACCATTCCGCAAAATCCTTTGTGGAGCAGGTGGATTTCACCACCAGCAGTGCCTCCTCTCCTCCCTCCGTCCATCGTCCCGGTGGTTTACACTTTTTGGTAACACCGCTGGCTATTTTGGTGCGCAATGAGGATAGTGGTTTGTTGGAGTTGTACTCTGTACATCCCGGTCATACTGCTGAAGAAGTACAGGCTAATACTGGATTTGAACTGCCTTTGTTTGAAGGATTTGCCGGTTCAACGGAGCCTCCTTCAGAAGATGAACTGAAACTGCTGCGGGGACCTGTCCGGGAAAACGTGGCTAAAATTTATCCTGCCTTTGCTAAAAAAGCATTTGGCGCTTAATAAGGAGTCCTAAAATGTACCAGGATTTATGTCACGATCGATACAATGAGATAAAAAAGCAGGGAAAGTACAAAATTGTTGATGAACAGTGGCATTTTCTCCAGGATTTTGGCCATCATAAATGGCCGGGCCGCCGTTTAAAGGAAGATGATGACCACTTCACCACTTCCTATCCCAGAGAGATTGTTATTGATGACCATGGACAAAAGAGAAAGCTGAGTCTGCTAAGTGAGGATGATTATAATTTTGCTGTAGGTAAGCTTACTTTGGAAGAATGGCAAAAAAGAAAATCACGCTCACCACAGAGAGTGATCCGGCTGTCTTTGCTGGCCTTATTTACAGTTTTTATAATTTGGTTAGTGGGGATGATAATGGGCTGAAAAGCCTATTTTTTTTTGCTGCCAGAAAATTGTAATGCAGTTTTGCTAAGCTGCTAAGGGTGAAAGCACGCGTTGAGGGAACTTCAATAAGCGTGCCTTTCTTTTGAAAATGTAGAAAAATTAAAAGATTTATAAGACCATAATGAACAAATTTCGACATATTATTGATTGTTGTGAATCTTTTAATTAATATAATAAAAGTAATTATTTTTATACTAAGGGGGTTTCTCATGTCTCGGAGTGAAGGACTAAAAGGATTTTGGCTTTATATGTGGCAACTGCATCGACAAACAAAAAACGTAATGAAACTAAACTTTTCTGCCAAAGAGCAAATGATGTTGGCAGAATCCGAGGAAGAACGAAAAGAACCGGCAGATAAAACTCACTACGGTATAGACGAAAATGAGGTTTTACCAGGGGGAGATCGCAGTCCCAAAGAAGGAATGGATGTCAGCCACGATTACGGTCCGCGGCAGAGAATCGGATTGTTTCTGGGTCCCTTGCTCTTTTTTATCTTTTTAATAATGCCTAACCCTGAAGGCATGAGTCCGGAGGCACAGAGGGTATTGGCCAGCACGGCCTGGATTGCCACGTGGTGGATCACTGAAGCTATTCCCATTCCTGTCACCTCCTTGTTACCCATTGTACTTTTTCCTCTGACCGGCAGCATGGCGGTAGGAGATACGACTGCCCCCTATGCCAATCCCAATGTGTTTTTGTTTATGGGTGGATTTATGATTGCTGTTTGTATGGAAAAATGGAACTTACACTCACGCATTGCTTTGGGTATTATTAATTTTATTGGCACCAGCCCTAACCGGCTTATTCTGGGCTTTATGGCGGCTACCGGTTTTCTGTCCATGTGGATTTCCAATACCGCTACCACCATGATGATGCTGCCCATCGGCCTGGCTGTGATTTTACAGGTGGCTACTTTGGTTGAAGAACAAGGCATTGAAGGCATCGATGTTCGTAAGGGTAAGTTTAATTTCGGCACCTGCCTGATGCTTTGTATCGGCTATTCTGCATCCATCGGCGGTGTGGCCACTCTTATTGGTACTCCGCCCAACATTATTTTTGCCGGAGCAGCTGAGGAAATGTTTGGTGTTACCATTGGCTTTGCCCAGTGGATGGCTTACGGCTTGCCCATTTCAGTTGTCTTCATGTTAATTGCATGGCTGTATATGACACGGGTTGCCTATCCTACCAAATTAAAAGAAATTCCCGGTGGGCGTGAAGTAATTCAGTCGGAAATGGCTGAGTTGGGTACCATCTCCAGAGAAGAAAAATTGGTGGCCGGAGTTTTTCTCTTTGTGGCATTGGCCTGGATTAGCCGCTCTTTTATCCTGGAGACCTATTTCCCCATGATCAATGATGCCTTGATTGCTATCTTAGGGGCTATTATCACCTTCCTCATTCCCGTTAACCTGAAAAAAGGAGAGTTTTTAAACGACTGGCACACTGCGGTTAAGGTTCCCTGGGGAATTCTTTTGTTATTTGGTGGCGGCCTGGCCATTGCAGCAGGGTTTTCCACCACAGGCTTGGCTGAGTGGATCGGAATGCAGCTGTCTGCTTTGGAAGGTACTGCTATGATTTTGATTGTCCTGGCTGTGGTAACACTGGTAATTTATCTGACGGAGATCACCTCTAATACCGCCACCACTTCCATGATGATGCCCATTATGGCGGCAATGGCTGCTGCCATGGCTGTTCCTCCCTTTACTATGATGATTACTGCTGCTACCGCCGCTTCTTATGCTTTCATGTTGCCGGTGGCCACACCGCCCAATGCTGTAATCTTTGGCAGCGGCTATATTACCATCCCGCAAATGGTTAAGGCCGGCGCCTGGCTGAATATTTTGGGTGTAATAGTAATTACACTGTTTGCTTACTTCTGGTTACCCATAATCTTTTAATAGAATCACCAATGCCGGTACACTTGTTGTACCGGCATTTTGACTGTGTATTTAGAATTATTTTAAATATTAAAAGATTAAAAAGAACAATATGAGCAAATTTCCCATTTTATTGATAAGTCTGAATTTTTTATATTACTATAATAGTGAAAGAATTAACAGTCAAAGGAGGTTGATTATGTCATTCCGGAGTGAAGGATTAAAAGGTTTTTGGCTGTATATGTGGCATCTGCATCGTCAGGCAAAAAACATGATGAAATTAAATTTTTCAGCCAAAGATCAGTTAATGCTGGCAGATTCGGATAGCGAACGCAAGGAATTAGCCCAAAAGGTTCATTGCGAAATTGATGAAAATGAGATTGTACCCGGAGGAGACCGCAGCCCTAAAGAAGGAATGGATGTAAGTCATGATTACGGACCACGCCAAAGAATCGGACTTTTCTTAGGTCCTCTGCTCTTTATAATCTTCTTAGTGATGCCCACCCCAGAAGGTATGAGTGTGGACGCACAGCGTGTTCTGGCCAGTACCGCCTGGATTGCCACCTGGTGGATTACCGAGGCTATTCCCATTCCTGTAACTTCCCTTCTTCCTATTGTACTCTTTCCATTAACCGGTGCCATGGCTGTGGGAGAAACCACTGCACCGTATGCTAACCCTAATGTGTTTTTGTTCATGGGTGGTTTTATGATTGCGGTGTGCATGGAAAAATGGAATCTGCACTGCCGTATTGCTCTGGCAATTATTAATTTTATCGGCACCAGCCCCAACCGGCTTATTCTGGGCTTTATGGCCGCTACCGGTTTTCTGTCCATGTGGATTTCCAATACCGCCACCACCATGATGATGCTACCCATTGGTCTTGCTGTGATTTTGCAGGTGGCTACGTTGGTCCAGGAGCAGGGTATTGAGGGAATTGATGTCCGTAAGGGTAAGTTTAATTTCGGTACCTGCCTGATGCTTTGTATCGGCTATTCTGCATCCATCGGCGGTGTTGCCACCCTTATTGGTACTCCCCCCAACATTATCTTTGCCGGAGCAGCTGAGGAAATGTTTGGCGTGACCATTGGTTTTGCCCAGTGGATGGCTTATGGAATGCCCATTTCTATAATTTTCATGGTTTTGGCCTGGCTGTACATGACCCGGGTTGCGTATCCCACCAAACTTAAAGAGATTCCCGGGGGCCGTGAAGTTATTCGTAAGGAACAGGCCGAGCTTGGCATAATCTCCAGAGAAGAAAAAATGGTGGGCGCAGTGTTTCTCTTTGTGGCACTGGCCTGGATTAGTCGCTCCTTTGTTCTGGAGAACTATTTCCCCATGATAAATGATGCGCTGATAGCTATTTTAGGGGCTATTATCACCTTCCTTATTCCCGTTAACCTGAAAAAAGGAGAGTTTTTAAACGACTGGCATACGGCCGTTAAGGTTCCCTGGGGTATCCTGTTATTGTTTGGGGGCGGCCTTGCCATCGCAGCCGGATTTACAAATTCAGGTCTGGCTGAGTGGATCGGCATGCAGCTCTCTGTTCTTGAAGGTGCACAAATGATTTGGATTGTGCTGGCAGTTGTGGCTCTGGTAATTTATCTGACGGAAATCACCTCCAACACCGCCACCACTTCCATGATGATGCCCATTATGGCGGCAATGGCTGCTGCCATGGCCATTCATCCTTTTGCTTTAATGATTACCGCAGCTACCGCAGCCTCATATGCGTTTATGCTGCCGGTGGCCACACCACCAAACGCAGTAATCTTTGGTAGCGGCTACATTACCATTCCCCAAATGGTAAAGGCCGGCTCCTGGCTAAACATCCTGGGGATAGCGGTGATTACGTTATTTGCTTACTTCTGGTTACCTGTGATCTTTGCCTTCTAAACATAAAGCCGGCACCTGTAGGTGTCGGCTTTATTAATCTTCTGAAGGTATTGCGCAGCTTGTGCAGAGTAAATAAAAAACCGGCCGCAGCCGGATTTATAGAATTACCAAAACCACACCTGCCAGGATAAACAGGGAGATAAAAATAAGACGTGGTGACAGCGGTTCGTCGGAGCGGAAAAATAGTGCCACCAGCAGTAGGTTAAACAGTGCTTCTGTGGAGATGAGGATGTTGGCGATGGATACGCTGGTATAGAGCAGTGAAGCAAAAAACAGGTATTGTGCCAGGGTGTTGAAGAAGCCGCACCACAGGTAGCCGCGGCACTCTTTTTTAAAGCAAAGTGCCTGCTTGGCGGAAGCAGTTATGTTTTCGAAATCACCGCGGTTTTTTATTAGCATGTAGATGATGATGCAGAGCAAAGATACTACTGTCCCTGCCGCCACACCGACGATGGGCGAGCCGATTTGGCGCATTCCCAATTGGCGCAATATATGGCCCACGCTGAGAGATAGTCCGGAAAGCACACCGAAAATTACTCCCATGTCCAGAGCAAAGGGCTTTTCTCTGGTTTTTGCTACCTCTGCCGGAACAATACCGATGTTGGCAGAAGGCGCTTTCATATCTTTAGACGCAGATAAGATATAAAGGCCGGAAAGCACCACCGCAGAACCGATGAAGTCTGTGGGGGTTAGTCGGTCCCCCAGAATGGTAATGCCCAAAAAGATGGTAAACATCGGTGCCGACACTTTAAAGAGGCCGGCACGGGTAGCGCCGATGCGCTCAATTGAGGCAAACAGGAAAAAGCGCCCGGCAAAGGTGGTAAATACTCCTGCCAGGCCAAAATAAAACAGTCCCCAGAATGTCAGCTGCGGCAACGCCGATAAAAGAACAAGAATCAGTAAGGCAATGATGTTGACCGTATTTGTCATCAGCAGCGTAACCAGCTGGCCGCCGTTTCTTTCCATGGTTTTCATGCCCTGACGGGCCATCAGATTGCTGGAACTAAAAAAGAAGCCACCCAGCAGTGCCAGAAGTTCTCCCAAGAATGTCTCCTCCAAATTGTGATAAATTTCTGTCTATATCAAATATTATCACAATTATCCTGGGGTGAAAAGGATTATGACTGAATATTAGTTTCACACACCCACTGGGGTTTGGGGCGCTTCTCCAGTACTTCCTGGACGTAGACGCGTAACAGCTCGGCTACGCTCCAGGCCTGATACGGGCAGCCGCGGGGTGTGTGGGGGTGCTCTCCGTCATAGATTTCTGCAATGGAAGCCAGGCCAAAGTCAAAGAGGTGGTGAAAAAACGGGGCCAGCATACGTGTAGCTACTTTACGGGAAGGCCTGGAGTATTTGTGTACGCGTCGGTACGCTGACACGTAAGGGCCGATGAGCCATGCCCAGGCAGTGCCCTGGTGATAAGCGCCGTCTCTGCTGAGCCTGTCGCCAAAGTATCCGGGGCGGTAATCTGTCTCGTAAGGCGCTAAGGTGCGCAGGCCAAAGGGAGTGTAGAGATGACGGCCAACGGCGTTTAAAACCTGTTTTTCCTGCCGGGTGGAGAGTAAGCGGTACGGCAGGCTTAAGGCAAAAATCTGGTTTGGCCGCAGCCGTTCATCCCTTTCACCGCGAAAGACCACATCGGCCAGGTAATCATGACGAACACACCAGAACGTGGTGGGGAATTTTTCCTGGACGCGCAGAGCCAGTTCACCGTAAAGCTTACGAGCATCCTGATCTCCGATGCAGCCGGCCAAAAGGGTCATGAAATAAAGAGCGTTATACCACAGAGCATTTATCTCTACTGCCTTGCCGTGGCGCGGTGTCACTACCCATTCTCCCACCTTGGCATCCATCCAGGTTAGCTGAACCCCTTTTTCACCAGCGGTAATCAGGCCGTCGGCATCCATGACAATGCCGTAGTCTGTACCCACCCGGTAGCTTTGGATTATTTTTTTGAGGATGGGATAAATTTCTGTTTTAATAAAGGACATGTCTCCGGTATAATCCAGGTAGCTTTTTACGGCCTGGATATACCAAAGGGACGCATCTACAGTGTTATATTGCGGTTCTCCCCCGTCATCGGGGATAAAATTGGGCATCAGTCCGTTTTGTTCATAGCGGGCATATTTGGCCAGTACTTGCCGGGCCTCTTCGTACATCCCCGTTACCAGCAGTAAACCGGGCAGAGAAATGAACGTATCACGGCCCCATTCATCAAACCACGGATAGCCGGCAATAATGCCGGTTTCTCCATTTTTTTTGACAATAAATTTATCACCGGCGCGTGCCAGTTCGCGACAAAGAGGTTTTTGTGTGCGAACCCGGGCGGTAACCTCTTTGCGTCTATTGATTTCTTTTTCGTATAGCTGGTTGTACTGTTCCACACGGGACCCGTGAAGTGAGGCAGACAGGGCAAATTCTCCGCCGGACTCAAACTCCATCTCCCAGAATCCGGGTATAAAGTGATGTTCCAGGTGCTCCTCCCCCCTTTCCTTCTCATGGGGGTAGCACATGTTATGGAACCAGGCATACATTTCCTTAAACACTCCGGTTGTGGCTTCCAGGGTAACGGTGGGGCCATCCGGTGAGTTGACATGGACGCATGTCTTTTCAATTTTTTTATCAAAGGGCCAGGACGGGCTGTCATTTACACTATGATGGGAACGATCGTTTACCAGAGGGTAAATTCGCAAGCTGCAGGGTCGGTTGGCCTCCAGCTTATAACGGACAATGGTGGTGGCTTCGCCGTGAACCATAAACAGCTCTTTTATGAGGTAAATGTCTTCCAGGCGATATACGAAGGTGGGAATTGGCTCCAGGATAAATTCCACTAAATGTATATTGCCGTTTTGGCGGTACCCGTCTGCCAGTTCATTGGCCGCCAAATAATAAGTTTTGCCTTCCACCGTTAATTCTTCCTGTACTTTGCTGACAAATAAACGGCGCCCGCCGCCGGTGGGAGGACTGGCGATTAAGAGGCCGTGATAACGACGGGTATTGGTGCCGGCAATGGTGCCTCCGGCATAATCACCTAAGCCATTTGTTAAGAGCCATTCCTTTTCAGCGCCTTTTTCCCAGTCTCCCGCCAGATTTGGTCCAAATCTCATCTATTCTCCCTCCCCCAAAGCCTTTGATTCTGTCAGCAGGCAGAGCATGCCGGCTACTCCCGCTTCCACGCCCAGTTCTGCTTTACGTAGCGTTACGGATGCGGCTGCCGGCGGAACTGCATGTTCGGCAATAATTTGTCGCAGGGGCACAAACAGGTCGTCTCCGGCTTCTGCCACGCCGCCGCCAATTACTATTACCTGCGGATTTAAGAGGTTAACCAGGTTCACAAGTCCTATACCCAGATAATGTATGGCTCCCTGCAGTACTTCCTGAGCCAAAGGGTCTTTCTTTTTGGCTGCGGCAAACACATCGGGAGCTGTGACCTTGCTGTTTTGTGCTGTAATTTCGGATAAGATAGTTTTGCGGCCGTTTTGCATTTGTTCATTGGCAATGCGGGCAATTGCTGTGCCGGAAGCCACTGTTTCCAGGCAGCCGCGGCGGCCGCAGCCGCAAAGTGGCCCGTCCGGTTTAACCACCATATGGCCTGCTTCACCGGCAAACCCCCGGCTACCGCGGTATATCTTGCCGTCTGTTATTAGACCGGCCCCGATGCCGGTACTTACTGTGATAAAAACCATGTCACCGCTTCCCTGCCCCGCGCCGCGGCGTGATTCTCCCAGAGCCGCCGCATTGGCATCGTTTTCGGCAATAACCGGGATACCCAGCTTGTCCTGCAGCCGGCTTTCCACATCCACATCGGACCAGCCGGCCATATTGGGCGAATGGATTAACAGGCGCTTTTCCCAGTCATAGAAGCCGGCAATGCACACACCTATCTTGGCTAGTTGTTCTTTTTTCCCGCCGGACTTCTCCAGGAGTTGGTCAACAGAGGATACCATCTGATCCATTACTGTTTCCGACCCTTCACGGGCACGGGTTTCCAGTCTTGTGTGGGCCAGGATGTCTCCCTTACTGTCGGCCAAAACAGAGTAGATTTTGGTGCCGCCCAGATCTATGGCGGCATATAAGTTGTTGGTCATATTTTTTCTCCGTTTAATATGGATTTACCATTGACAGGTGATATCGGTTAGTTCCTCATATTTTTTCAGGTAAGCACCTACGGTGGCAACATAGGTGGCATGGGACCAGGTCAGGGGTGCCACAGACACCGGTGAACCGTTGTAAGGATGCAGTTGCTCTGAGAGTACTCCGGAGGAAAGCGACCAGCGGTCAGCCCAGGACAACAGCTCCACCGCCTGTTCCAGATCTTCGGTGGTTTTGGCTTTGGCAATATGCCATTGAGCCAGCCATAGGGTACAGATAATCCAGGGATTGCCGGGAACCGTTTCAATCTCCCGGGACTTTTGGAAGTAATAATCATCTGTATAGCGGGCAATGCCGCCAACTTCTGTTTTTACCCATAAACCCTTTTCAATGGCCTCCATCGTATTGATTAGGCGATTATCGTCGGGTTCTAACACTTCAAAAGCAAAGAGCGCCCACAGGGAACTTTCCAAGGTACTGTCTTTTTGCAAAGTTCCGTCGGGTTTAACAAGATAGCCCCGGATAAATCGGCCCAGATCTTCATCGTAAAGATGAGTCATGATGGCTTTATGCAGTTTGCGGGCCGCTTCTGCGTAGGCATGGCATTTTTCTTCCTCGCCCAGGATATCGGCAAAGCGGGAGGCGGCTTGAAGTGCTGCGTAAACAGTGGCTGCGGTGTATGTAAAGACCCCCCTTCTCTCTTCCCATAAATCATAGCTGGGTAAGGGAAGCTCCAGCTCGTCATCGATGTAGTTCATCATAAAATCGGCGGCAGGTTTTACAAAACCGCGGTAACAGAACTGGACAAAGTTTAAATTCTTCTGTTTCTGATAATATTCCCACAGGGCACAGATTACAAGGGCGGTTTCGTCTTCCTGGATGGGCAGTTGTGCCCGTCCGTGTTCCACCCACGGATGCCATGATGAACCCACCGACCCGTCGGGGTTATATTTATGCAGCAAAAACCCTTTATCGGTGATGGAGTTTTCGCAGAAATAGAAAAACTGGGTGACAAGCTCAGGGTAACCGGCCTGGATGGCAGCCATGGCTACCAGGGCTCCGTCTCGAGGCCACATGTAGCTGTAATGGTCACGGTTAAACTGGATAATATCTGAATCATTGGCGGCGATGATGGCTCCCATGTTGCGGTCAATTTGTGTGCTGGTAATCAACAGGCTGCGTTTGTATTGGTCTACCACATTCTGTGGCAGATTGGCAAAGTGGGTGTCTTGTTTGTTGACCCAGTTGGCCATGTATGTTTCAATTCGCTCCAGCAGGCGGGCCGGGGTACGGTCCACCACATACTTATCCAGGTCCCGGACCTCTTGATAGTTTCTGCCCACAACCAGCCAATAATATAACGTTTTTTCTTCTCCGGCATCCAAAAACATCCGAAAAGAAATGGTGCTGTCCACTGAACCCTGAGCGATGGGGTTATTGGCTAACCGGCCGTCCTCGGCATCCCGCCAGGTTCCTTCCGCTCCACCGAAGCGTTTTATGCCGGTGGCAAATTCATAGATCAGCTGGCCGTCAGCTCTGCCGTTGGCCAAAAAGTAGCGATTCCGTTTGTAGTGGTAAATGGCGGGAATTTCCGGATTATAGACGGCGGTATCGCCTACTTCACTTTCATCGATGGAAAAGTCATGGGTAAAAAAGATGCGAATTTCCCTTTTTTTAGCGGCCTTATTTTTTACCGTCATCCGTTTCAGATAGATGTTGTCGGTAAAGTGCACCGCATCATTGATGTATAGCTCTATTTCCAGTTTATCATGGCGGGCACTGACTTCGCTGACCAGAGACTCATGCTTGTAGCCAATGGTTTTTTCCCAGTTCTTGTCGTAGCACCAGGCAAAGCGTCCGTCCGCCCAGATTCCAAAGGAGCAGTAGTGGCCTCCCACATGATTAAGTTGCCCCACATAGGGAAAATACAAGTCACGGATATTTAAAGAGCTGTCAAAGTTTATCAGCATTTGGCCGTTACCCAGTACCAGTGGACGTGGCATAATCCTCCTCCTTGCTCTGCGGCTCGGGCAGTCTGGCTGCTTCCCAGACCTCCCGGTAGACCTGTTTTGTTTTTTGCGCCAGCGTATCCCAGGAAAATGTGGTGGTGGCTTTTTCTTTGCCCTGTTTGGCCAGCCTGGCAGAAAGCTTTTTGTCTTCCAGTAAAGTGCGTATACAGGAAGACAGGGCTTTGGTATTGCCGGGGGGGCATTTCAGGCCGTCTACTCCGTCAATGACCACTTCCCCCATGCCGCCCACATCGGAGACCACCACAGGAGTTTCAGCAATCATGGCTTCCAGCGCCACAATGCCAAACGGCTCGTAAAGGCTGGGAAAGACGGCAATGTCTGCGGCAGCCAAAAGACGATTTCGCTCCGTGTCGGTGATAAAGCCGGTGAAGGTAACTTTGGCGGCAATGCCCAGATCCTTGGCCTGCTGTTTTAGCGACTCCAGCATGGGGCCTTTGCCGCTGATGACAGCCCGTGTTTTGGGATGAGCGGCAAAGACGGCGGGCAGAGCACGCAGAAGTACCTCTACCCCCTTTTCCCGGACCAGCCGCCCCACAAAAAAGATAATTGCTTCATCCTCACGGGCGTATTGCTGCCGCTCCAGGCGGGAAAAGGGTTTGGCGGCCACCTTTTCCTGCATAACACCGTTTTCGATGACCGTTATCTTTTCCGCAGGTGCATCAAAAAGGCGGCATACTTCCCGAGCCATATATTCGCTGCAGCAGATAACCCGGTCTGCCCCGTCCACCAGTTTTTGCTCGTGTTGGTGGATTTGTTTTTGCAGCGGGGTAAACAGTCCGCCGTTTCTGCCGTATTCTGTGGCATGGATAGTGGCAACCAGGGGCAGGCGCCAAAAGCGTTTCATGCCTAATGCCGCGGTGCCCACCAGCCAGTCATGGGCGTGGAGAACGGCAAATTGGTTGGCCGGAACAATGTGTTGGGCGAAGTTAAAGAATACCAGGTTTAACTGCATGACCCAGTCATGAAAATCTATTTCTTCTCCGGCCCGTTGATAAGGAGCTACCCGATAGACCTGTACTCCGCCGTTTATCTCCTGAGCCGGCATATCGCCGGCGTGGGAAGTAAGCACCGAAACCGGCTGATTCATTTCACACAGTGTCTGGCTGAGATCGTCAACATGCCTGGCCAACCCGCCCATAATTTGCGGCGGATACTCCCAGGACAGCATGAGCGTGGCCGGATTTTCACTTAAATTTGCCGCTGAAGTCAGAGGTTCCGGCGCATAGGCTCTGGTATGCATGCCGGGAAAAAGGCCGGATGCGTCTGTTTCCATGGCGGTGACCTCATCAAGGAGAACCCTGCCTTCGGAGAGCATATGGTCTAAACGCCGGAAGTTTTCCAGGTGACAGTTAAAGCGGCTGCGGGCATAGTTGTCTGTGGTACCTGCATTGAGCATAAAGGCCCAGTCAGAGCTTTGTACCAACAAAAGTTCCCGACCCATCTGGGTTAAAGCCCTTTTTTGAGCATCATCGGGGTCGGGGTGAGCGGTGGCTTGGCGAATCAGGCATGTTTCTGCCTGATGCGCCGGCGGGTAGAGCCAGTCATTTTTGGGATTGAGCCAAACCTGACTGTAGCCCCCTTCCCCCCAGCTGGAATGGGTAAGTTCCGCCCGGGAACCGCTGCCGTGGGCATCTATATAGCCCGAGGGGGTGGTAAAAGTATAAACATCCTGATGTTCTGCAGCGTGGCGAAATAACTGCTCCAGAAAATCAGGGCCTTCAAACCACCAGTGACCAAATAGCTCAGCATCATAGGGAGCGGTAACCACAGGAGATTGATTACCTTCGTTTTGTAGATATTCGATTTGCCGCTCCCGGTTAAAGTGAAAGTTTTGCGCGTGCTCCAGAGCCTTTTGTTGCGCTCTGTGGGGGTTATAGGGCTCTTTGGGGCCCTCACCTCCGGTGACGCGCCAATATTTCATCCCGGTATTTACCCGGACAGGATAAGGCAGGTACTGTTTAATATAGTCCTCATCCAGTTCAAAACCGATATCGCGGTAATACTCCCGGTAGTTCTCATCACCGGGATAACCGGAGTGAAGGCTCCAAACCTGAGAAGATGTTTCCGGATCCCGGGCAAAAACAGCAACTCCCGCTGCAGTCTGGACCGGAGCATATACATCATGTCTGGGAGTGGGCCAGGCGTTTTGTACGCCGTGGGTATCCACAAAACAATACTCCACGTTTTTTTCAGCCAGGATGTGGTCCAGCCCGGAGAAATAACCGCATTCGGGCAACCAGATTCCCCGGGGATAAAAACCGAAACGGGTAGCAAAGGCTTCCAGGCCTATTCCTACCTGAGCCCGGACAGCCTCCGGTGTTTTGAGCAGTGGCAGGTATCCGTGCGTGGCACAGGTGGTAATCAGCTCCAGTTTTTCAGTCCGGCAAAGCCGGGCAAAAGCAGATGTCAGGTCGCAGTTATAGGTGACTGTGTAGGCCCGGTGGATTTTCTGCAGACGGTCAAGATAAAAACGGGCAAGGTGATGATACTCTTCCATGCTGCGGGTGCGTATGGTTTCCTGTTCTGCCAGGCGGATGAGACGCTGCAGGTAATCTTCGTAGCGCCGGGCCAAAACCGGGTGGTCCAGCATGGCCAAAAGAGAAGGTGAAAGTGACAGGGTAAGCGCAAAAGGCACCCGGTCTTCGCTGAGTCGATCCAGTGAAAGTAAAAGGGGTAAATATGATTCAGTCAAGGCTTCAAAAAACCAACGCTCTTCCAGATGATGTCGGTTTCCTGCAGCATAGACAAACGGTAAATGTGCATGCAATACTAAATTTACATAGCCCTTTGACATTTAATCACCTCGCGAGCCTTTATTTTCTGCGGGAGAATAAGCAAAGGGCAAGGAGTCGGGCACAAGCTGCGAACCGGACGTATCCTTGCGGTGGCTTTCAGTGGTTGATTTAGGCATCAGATGCTTTGTGGCTTTACCTGCCGGTGGAGTAATCACCGGGGCGGAACGAAGCAGGGTAAAAAAACCGCCCTGATAAGACAGGCCCAGCTCAGCATAGTAAGCGTTATAGGGGTTTTGCCGGGAGAAATAAGTTCTTCCTTTTATCTCCTGTGAAGGGATAGACAGGGTATCTGCTATCTCTGCCCCTTCTGCTGTCTCGCGCACAAGTCGAATTTGCAGACCAAAATGCTCACCGGGCAATGATGATTTGGCCAACTCCAGATATTCCGGTGTAACATCCCAGTAAGCAAAGAGCGTATATGGAGTCTGCACCATCAAATGCATTGCATTTTCCCGGATATGTTGGCATGCCGTCATTTTCGGACCCCCCTTTTGTTGCCTGGCCCAATACTGTTAAATTCGCTGAATTTTCCACTTTCTCCTTGCTCAGGCAGGTAAATGCAATTCTTTGTTAAGAAACACCTGTTAGATACTTTTTTTCTTTCTAAATAAAAAAAACATTTGACTTTTCTCCTGAATTTGTTATTATTAAGTTTAAATCAAAGACACAAAGCAATGACGGGGCAAGTATGTCGGGCTCTGGAGAGCAGAGAGCCGCCGGATGGTGCGAGGCGGACCGAAGACCGGACAGAAACTCCCCCCTGAGTGCCAGCCGAACGGAAACTAGTAGATCTGGCCGTCATCCCGCGTTAAGGGCTTGAGTGGGTGCGCAGCATTACTGCGTGCTTAGTAGAGTGGTACCGCGGAAACCTTTCGCCTCTAAACGGCGAAGGTTTTTTTTAGTTACATCAATCATTTTATGAGCAGGAGGAATTGTTATGACTGAAAAAATTATGATTTTCGATTCTACGCTCCGTGACGGGGAACAAACTCCCGGCGCACGGCTTAACCGCAAAGAGAAACTAAAGATTGCCAAGCAGTTGGCTAAGCTGAATGTGGATGTGATTGAGTGCGGCTTCCCCGTCTCTTCTCCCGGCGAGTTTAAAGCAGTACAAAGTATTGCCCAGCAGGTAAAAGGTCCCATTATTACGGCTCTGGCCCGTACAATACAGGGCGACATCGATGCGGTCTGGGAAGCCATTAAAGATGCGGAACGTCCCCGGATTCATACTTTTCTTGGTTCCTCCGATATCCATATGAAATATAAATTGCAAAAGGACCCGCAAACACTGCTGGAAATGGGTGTGGAAGCGGTCAGGTATGCCAAGCGCTATACTGCGGATGTGCAGTATTCTTTAGAAGATGCCACACGCAGCGACCTGGATTATATGTGCCGCGTTATTGAGGCGGTGATTAATGCCGGAGCCACCGTTATTAACCTGCCCGACACAGTAGGTTATGCAGTGCCGGAAGAATACGGTGCCATGATCAGCAATATCATGAACCGGGTACCAAATATCGATAAAGCAATAGTCAGTGTGCATTGCCATAACGATTTGGGCCTGGCGGTGGCCAATTCCCTGGAAGCAATCAAATACGGAGCGCGCCAGGTGGAATGTAATATTAACGGCATCGGCGAACGGGCGGGCAATGCTGCTCTGGAAGAAATCGTAACCGGGCTGGTAATCCGCAAAGACTACTTCCAGGACTACCGCACCGATGTCCAACTGGATGAGATCTATAAGACCAGCCGCCTTGTCTCAAACCTTACCGGTATTCCCATTCCCGTTAACAAAGCGGTCATTGGTATCAATGCCTTTGCCCACTCTTCCGGAATTCACCAGGACGGAGTGCTTAAAAACCTGTCCACCTATGAAATTATCAATGCCGAATTAATTGGTGGTAAGGCGGCGCAAATGGTGCTCACCGCCCGTTCCGGACGCCACGCGGTGAAAAATGAACTGCAGGAAATGGGCTTTGTGCTGGAAGAAACGGAGTTTGCCCAATTCTTTGAGGCATTTCTGGAGCTGGCCGACAAGAAAAAAGAAGTATTCCGTGAAGATCTGGAAGCGTTGATGGCAGACCGTCTGGCCTATGCTGCCCCCACCTATTCCCTCGAGTACCTGCAAACGGTGAGCGGCTCCCGCAGCATTCCGGCGGCGGTGGTGAAGCTGAAAAAAGACGACGAAATTTTTGTGGAAACCGACTGCGGTGCCGGGCCCATCGATGCCGCCTATAATGCTATTGATAAAATTACCGGTATCGAACCCCGCCTGGAGACCTATAACCTGCGCGGCGTCACCGAAGGTCGAGATGCTTTGGGTGAGGTGTCCATCATGATTCAGTATCAGGACAAAAATATTGTGGGCCGGGGAACCTCCACCGATATCATTGAAGCATCCGTCAGGGCTTATTTAAACGGTGTCAATAAACTGCTTTCCATTTGTCATATGAATGGCAACGGCCATACTAACGGCTGCGGCTGTGATGTAAAATAAAAAGTACAAAAAAACCGATTGGCTTAGTGCCAATCGGTCTTTTTTAGGTATGATTCAATTTTGGAATCTGCTGTTTTTTTCTCTGGGGCTTTCTTTTCCAACGGGAAATAATCATACAATGGATAGGCATCCAGTTTGTCGTGGAAAATATCTCCTTCATGCCAGGGTATTTCATGTTCGGACATATTATCACCCCCGCAGGTTTTGTTAATAGCATGACCGGGAGTGAAAAAATTATTATCAGGGGAGAATCAGCTCTTGGCCGGGATGCAAAACGGAGCCGGAGAGCTGGTTTGCCTGGCGGATCTGCTCAATATAGCTGCGAATGTCACGGCCCGGTGCATGTATTTTAGCCAAAGACCATAAAGTATCTCCTGCGGATACCACCACGGTTTGGGGCTCTTCTACTTCCCCCATAGCAACATTACCCTGAAAGAAAGTAAAAGCCATAATCAACATCCAGATTGTCAAAAGGGCCAAAGCCCGGTATATTTTCAGTTTCTTCTTCTCGGTCCGTGCTTTTCTGGCAGTAAAGGCAGAAAGAGTTTTCATTTCGCATCACTCCAAACACTTGTTTGTATAAACTATAGCACGAACAAGTGTACGCGTCAATAGGTTTTCATAAAAAAATCGAACGGGTGTTTGATTTTTATGGAAAATTATGATATAATGCTTTTAAAGTGAGGTGTTGCCCAGTGGATGATCTGACACCAAGGCAAATGCAGATATTAGACTATATCCGCCGTGAAGTGAAGGCAAAAAATTATCCGCCTTCTGTACGTGAAATCGGCCAGGCGGTGGGCCTTTCTTCCAGCTCCACCGTTCATGCCCATTTAGCAAAACTGGAAAGCAAGGGTTATATTCGTCGGGATCCAACCAAACCAAGAGCTCTGGAGCTTATTGACGACGATCCTTCCCCCACTGTTGTTCCCGATGTGGTCAGCGCTCCGGTGGTAGGTCATGTTACAGCCGGTGAGCCAATTCTGGCGGAACAAAATATTGAAGAATATTTTCCTCTGCCCAAGATGATGGTCCACCAGGACAATGTATTCCTGCTCAGAGTCCGGGGCGACAGCATGATTAATGCCGGTATTATGGATGGCGATTTGGTTATTGTCCGGCAGCAGTCTACCGCCAGCAACGGGGAAATAATTGTAGCCATGCTGGAAGGTGAGGCCACGGTGAAACGGTTCTACAAAGAAAAAGACCATATTCGCCTGCAGCCGGAAAACGATTTATATGAACCCCTCCGTTCCCCTCATATCTCTATCATCGGCAAAGTAATCGGCGTATTCCGTCACATTCATTAAATAATACAAGGCCTGCTCCCTTTTATGAGGAGCAGGCCTTTTTTATGGACAGAGGGACAGGTTTATTTGTCCACTTATTGTGGTCTGGGCCAGTCGGGAACAACTACGCCTCCGGATATGATTAGTTTCAGGGCTTCTTCCACCGTCATTTCCAGGGGCATTAACTGTTCTTTGGGAATCAGGAGCAGAAAACCCGAGGTTGGGTTCGGGGTGGTGGGAATGAAGACGGCCTGAACGTCTTGGGCAGTTTTCTCCTGTACTTCTCCGGCGCCTTTGCCGGTGATAAAGCCAATGGCAAACATTCCTTTTCTGGGGTACTCCACCATGGCCACCGATTCAAAGATGTTTTTACGGTCCCCGGAAAATGCATCGATAATCTGCCGAATGGCAGCATAGACCGGTTTCACCACAGGCAGTCCGGCAAAGGTCATTTCAATTTGCCTGATAATTTTTACTCCCAGCACGTTTGTGGCCAGCAGGCCAACGCCAAAAATAAAGGCAATGGTTAAAAGAAAGCCTAAGCCGGGGAGAGTCCGGCCAAAGAAATGCGAAAAAAGATTGTTAAATATGGAATCGACGGAGGTAAATAAGAAGATCAACAGATAAAGGGTAATCAGGGTTGGCAGCAGAAAAAGCAAACCGGTGATAAAAATGCGGCGGATTCGGTTCAAAGCTTAGCACCTCTTTTCGGGGAAGTTTTCTGTTCCTTTTGATACCAACTACACCACTCTGTAACAGGACACTGTGGACAACGGGGCTTTCTGGCCACGCAGATGTAGCGGCCGTGTAAAATCAACCAATGATGGGCATCCGCCCACAAACTGCGGGGGATGGCCCGAGAGAGTTGTTTTTCCGTTTCTTCCGGTGTTTTTGCTTTGGCCAGGCCCAATCTGTTTGCCACTCGGAATACGTGGGTATCAACGGCCAGGGCCGGCACGCCAAAGGCATTGGCCAGCACCACATTTGCTGTTTTGCGTCCCACACCGGGCAGTGATTGGAGCTTGGCCAGAGTACGGGGCACCTCTCCCCCGTGTTGGTCCAAAATGGCCCTGGCCGCACCCACCAGATGTTTGGCTTTGTTGCGAAACAGTCCCAGGGATTTAATGTCTTCTGCCAACTCCTCTGGGGTCAGCTCTGCCATATCTTGCGGACTGGCGTACTTGGCAAAAAGGTTGGCGGTAACTTTATTAACCTGTTTATCGGTGGACTGGGCCGAAAGGATTACAGCCACCAGGAGCTGCCAGGGGGTGTCAAAGTTCAGCTCGGAAACCGGCTCAGGGTTCTCTTCTTGTAAAACGGCCAGAATTTTTTCAGCTTTTTCTTTACGGGTGGTCATCATGTTTCTCCTGCCAATAATTAATGATAAATAGTATACCTAAATAACGTGTACTTACAAAAGAGCTCGCATGCCGGTCATGCGAGCTCTCTCTGGGTGTAATTTAAAATACGGTGAGGTAATTTTCCACTTCCCACTGGTGAACCTGTGTTCTGTAGGTGTTCCACTCAATGGTTTTGGCATCCAGGAAGCGATTATAGATATGTTCGCCCAGAGCCTTTCTCACCAATTCATCTTTTTTCAGCTCTTCCAGTGCGTTGCCCAAAGTAAGGGGCAGGGTCTCAATGCCCAGTTCTTGCCGTTCGGCCTCAGACATATCGTAGATATTCTGATTGACCGGTTCCGGAGGAGTGATTTTGTTTCTGATACCGTCCAGGCCCGCTTGCAGCGTAACGGCCAGAGCCAGATACGGGTTGCAGGAAGGATCGGGATTTCTCAGTTCGATGCGGGTGCCGATGCCGCGTCTTGCGGGAATGCGAATCAACGGGCTGCGGTTGCGCTCGCTCCAGGCAATGTAGACCGGAGCTTCGTAACCGGGCACCAGCCGCTTGTAGGAGTTAACCAGCGGATTGGTCACCGCAGTGAAGCCTTTAATGTGCTTAATCATACCGCCGATATAGTAGCGGGCTGTATCGGAGAGCATGGATTCGTTGTTTTCATCATAGAAAACATTATTACCGTCTTTAAACAGAGACTGATGAGTGTGCATACCGGAGCCGGCAATTCCAAAAACCGGTTTGGGCATAAAGGTGGCGTGCAGGTTGTGCTGCATGGCAATGGTGCGTACCACCAGTTTAAAGGTGGCGATGTTATCGGCGGTGGTCAGGGCATCGGCATATTTAAAAGCGATTTCATGCTGACCGGGAGCCACTTCATGATGGGAGGCTTCCA
This sequence comes from Dethiobacter alkaliphilus AHT 1, assembly GCF_000174415.1. Classification (NCBI taxonomy): domain Bacteria; kingdom Bacillati; phylum Bacillota; class Dethiobacteria; order Dethiobacterales; family Dethiobacteraceae; genus Dethiobacter; species Dethiobacter alkaliphilus. Next base: position 55,758 of record NZ_ACJM01000002.1, on the reverse strand, counting down.
CCTCAAAACCCATTTCCTGTAGTGTGAGAACCATGTCACGACGGGCTGCCTCGCCCAGATCCACGGGCATCAAATCAAAATAGCTGCCGCGGTCATGGGTAATGGTGGTGGCACGGCCGTGCTCGTCCTTTAAAAACATAAAAAATTCCGCCTCAGGGCCGGCGTTCATTTCGTATCCCATGGAGGCCGCATCGGCGATGGCGCGGCGCAGGGTATTGCGGGGGCATCCGGAAAACGGCGTTCCGTCTGAATTATGAATATCACAGATCAGGCGTGCTTCCGCCCCTCCCTTATGGGTATTCCAGGGGAAAATGGCAAACGTATTGGGGTCGGGACGCAGATACATATCCGACTCCTCAATGCGTACAAATCCCTCAATGGAAGAGCCGTCAAACATCAGCTCTCCGTCCAGCGCCTTCTCCAGCTGCTGCACAGGGATGGCCACGTTCTTGGAAATTCCCAAAACATCGGCAAACTGAAGACGGATGAACTTGATCTTCAGTTCCCGGACAAAATGTAAAATATCATCCCTGTTATAACCCATTTAACTACCCCTTTTCTGGTAAATTCTCGCGATTTATTCCTTTACGATTATATCGGCACATTATTAAAGCTGTCAAGAAGTTGGTGAAATTTCTAACCGGTCCAGTATAGTGGCCAGCGCCAGCTTCACATGTTCATAGGTCAGGCCGCCCTGCATAAAGACCTGATAGGGTGGCCGCAGGGGTGCATCGGCGGAAAACTCACTGCTGGCCCCCTGGACAAAGGTGCCGGCGGCCATGATTACCTCATCGCGGTATCCGGGCATGGGCGCCGGCTGCGGAGTCAGGTGGCTGTCCACCGGTGAAGCACTTTGTACCGCCCGGCAAAAACTTTGTAACAGTTGGGGGTCGCCAAGCTGAACCGCTTGGACAATGTCTCCCCTCTTTTCTCCGGGTTTGGGGCTTACGGTGTACCCCAGCCTGGTAAAAAGAGCCGCTGCCAGCATCATACCCTTTAGTGCCTGTCCAACCTGGTGGGGGGCCTGAAACAGCCCTTGAAAAAACAACCGTTTTACCCCGGGCATGGCTCCGATGTCGCTGCCCAGCCCCGGGGCGGTAAGGCGCCAGGCAGCCTTCTCCACCAAATCGGCACGGCCGGCCACATAACCGCCCAGCGGCGCCAGTCCGGCACCGGGATTTTTAATCAGTGATCCCGCCAGTAAATCTACCCCCACATGGCAGGGCTCGCACTCATCTACAAACTCACCGTAACAGTTGTCCACAAAGACTATTGTATCTGGAGAGCGTTTTTTTACAGCAGCGTTTAGCTCTTTAATGTCCTCCACAGTAAGGGCCCGCCGCCCTGCATAGCCGCGGGAGCGCTGAATTAGCACCGCTTTAGTCTTTTCTGCCAGGACTTTATCCAGTTTTTCTTCATCCAGCCCTGCAGTAAGATCCACTTCGTCATAGCTGATGTTTTGGCTGGCCAGATCACCTGGCAGGTCAGCCGTTAAGCCCAGCGCCTTCTGCAGGGTATCATAGGGTTTCCCTGTGAGGGAAACAAGCCGGTCACCGGGGGAAAGGACGCTGTATAAACAGCAGGAAATGGCGTGGGTGCCGGAGACAAACTGAGGACGGACCAAGGCTGCTTCGCCGCCGAATACCAGGGCATAAAGCCGGTCAAGCTGTTCTCTGCCTATGTCATTGTAGCCGTAGCCGGTGGAATCGTAAAAGCTTGTCTCATCCACCCGGCACTCTTTAAACGCTTCCAGCACCCGCCCCTGATTGTAGAGTGTGGTTTCATCAACCTCTGCCAGCTCTGGTTTTATCTCTCTTTCAACAGCGGACAACAACTCCTGATATTTTTTGTAATTATTTATCATCGGCAAATTCTGCTGCTCCTTCAACCAGACTGTTTTTTACTTTTTCGGCCCATGGCCTGGGCATCACCGCACGGACGGCAATGCCGTCGGCTTTGTATTCTTCCTGCTCCAGTTGGCCGTACTTACGAATTATGGCCAGTATCTTTTCGCTGCCAAAGGGCAGCGTCAGATCCAGGCGGACATGATTTTTTTGCAAATTGTCGGAAATGGCCTCCAGAAGCGTATCCAGCCCCACTTTGTTTTTAGCGGAAACGGCCACATGTTCAGGCCACTCTCCGGCCAGGGCGGACAGGTTGGCATGCGCCTCGGGCATATCCATTTTATTAAACACCACGATAGCAGGCAGCTCTTGGGCTCCCAGCTGCTGTAAAATATTTTGCACCGCGTTCATTTGCTCCGCGGCCTGAGGGTGTGAAGTATCCACCACGTGCAAAAGGAGGTCGGCCTCCAGCACTTCCTCCAGCGTGGCACGAAATGCGGCCACCAGGTGATGGGGCAGTTTCTGAATAAAACCTACGGTGTCGGTTAAAAGAAACATACTGCCGCCGGGCAGCTCCACCTGTCTGGTGGTGGGGTCCAGCGTGGCAAACAGCTTGTCCTCGGCAAACACGTCCGCATTGGTCAGTGCATTTAGAAGTGTGGACTTGCCTGCATTGGTATAGCCCACCAGGGTGACCACCGGCAGCGGCACTTCCTGCCTGGCTTTGCGATGCAGGGTACGGTGTTTTTTGATTTCTTCAATCTCTTTTTTAAGGTCGCTGATTCTTTTGCGAATGCGGCGACGATCCACTTCCAACTTGGTTTCACCGGGCCCTCTGGTGCCGATTCCACCGGCCAGCCGGGAGAGCTGTACCCCCATTCCCGTTAAACGGGGCAGCAGGTAGTGCAGTTGCGCCAGCTCCACCTGCAGCTTTCCTTCCTTTGTCTTGGCCCGCTGCGCGAAAATATCCAAAATCAGTGCAGTCCGGTCTACTACCCGGACTGCCACCGCCTCTTCCAGGTTTCTTCTCTGGGACGGGGAAAGCTCATCGTCAAAGAGAACCAGTTGAGCATCGGTCTCCTCCACAATAAGGCGGATTTCCTCCGCTTTGCCTTTGCCTACATAAAATGCAGAATCCGGGCGCTGCCGTTTCTGAATAATTTCCGCCACCGGCTCTGCACCGGCGGTTTCGGCAAGCAACGCCAACTCATGCATGGTTTCCTCGATATTCCATTGTGTATCCTGCGTTTCCAGTCCTACTAAAACTGCTTTTTCCATCTGCGCCAAAACCTGCCTCTCTTCTGCTCATTTTATCAAAAAGAGCAGGATGGGGCAATTCTTCCCTGCTAATCCGGCATGGTCCACACGTTTACCTCGTTTTGCGTTGCCATTAAATCTTCCCGCATAATCTGCATCAGCTCGTCACGGCCGTAAATCCTTTTATCAACCAGGCGCAGCGCCTGCCGGCGGATGGCCCGTTCTATGAGATTGCGCACCAGACGGGCGTTACTGAAATTGGAAGTGTTTTTATCTATTTGTTCCTGCAGGTGGCGCCGCAAATAATCCAACGCACCGGCGGTTAGCTGGTACTGGCGCTCTTTTATCATCATCAGGGCAATATCCAGCAGCTCATTGCAGCTGTAGTCGGGAAAATTCAGGTGAATCGGGAAGCGGGAACGCAGCCCGGGATTGGTGCGTAAAAACTTTTCCATTTCCTGCTCATAGCCTGCCAGGATGAGAATCAGGTCATTTTTGTTGTCTTCCATGGCCTTGACCAGGGTATCAATGGCTTCTTTACCAAAATCCTTATTGCCGCCACGCGCCAGGGAATAAGCTTCATCAATAAAGAGGATGCCGCCCATGGCTTTTTTTAGCTGCTCCCTTGTCCTCTGAGCCGTCTGTCCGATGAATTCTCCTACCAGATCAGCCCTTTCCACTTCCACCAAATGACCTTTGGGAAGCACCTGTAGTTCCGCCAACATTTTCCCCAGTATACGGGCCACCGTGGTTTTACCCGTACCCGGGTTCCCCTTAAAGACCATATGTAAAACCAGTCCGTCGTTTTTCAGCTGAAAACTTTGCCGCCTGCGGCTTATTTCCACATAAGCACGGATTTCCCGCACCAACTCTTTTACATTCCCCAGCCCTACCAACCGGTTTAGTTCATTTATCAATTGCTGTAGATTTGGCGGAGTTTCCATGACGTCATGCGGTTCGTCAACCGCTTGCCTGGTCTTTGCCACCACTTCCAGGGCATCTTCAGTTCTAGAGGCGTTTTCCGGGCTTGGTTGCAGTTGATTGTCCTCCATTCTATAGGTTACACGAAGTTTGGCCGTTTGCTTCATGGCTTACAACCCTCCCCATAGAGATATTATATGCCGGAGGGCCAAAAGTGCGAAAAACATCAGCCGGAAAAAAAAGGGGACAGTCCTTATCTCTCCGCACTACAGGCAGAAAAATAAGGGCTGTCCCCCGTCGCTGTCCGGACGGTAGCCGGCATTTATTCAGTGGTCTGGTTCAGGTTAATGTTGCGAAACGGAATAATTGTGGAAACGGCGTGTTTGTATACCAACTGCTGCTTATTGTCTACGTTTAATAAAATGGTGAAATTGTCAAAACTCCGTACTGTCCCCTTAATCTGATAACCGTTGACTAAAAACACGGTTAACATCATATCTTCTTTGCGGGCAAGATTGAGAAAATTATCCTGCAGATTAACAGGCCCTTTGTTCAATGTCATCTCCTCCAATGTTGTTTGTTATAAAAATTACATAGATCCCTCTTATGTAATTCTCTTTTACTGCGGTAAATCCTGCCATTTTTTCGAAATTTTTTGCGCTGCAGCTTGATAATTGCCCAAAGCATGCATATCCAACCAGATTAAATCCTCATCCCGGCGAAACCAGGTTAACTGCCTTTTGGCAAAGCGCCGGGTGTCCCTTTTTATCAGTCGGATTGCTTCCTCCAGGGAAATTTGGCCTGTCAGATAGGCCACAATCTGCTTATAGCCCAGGCTTTGCAGTGATTTTGCCGCAGGCGGCACTCCCTCATTTAAAAGGTTCCGGACCTCATCCACCAAGCCGGCATCCAGCATGGAGTCAACCCGCTTTTCAATACGCCGGTAGAGCAGTTCCCGGGGCATGGTGAGGCCAAATTGTACTGTATTGTAGATGGGTTCATCAGAAGTCTTGTCAACCTGATGGCTGATGGGCCGCTTGCTTTGCCGGTAGACCTCCAACGCCCGGATAACACGGCGAAGATCATTGGGATGTAGCTTTTCCGCCGCCTCCGGGTCCACCGCAGCCAACTTACCGTGCAGATATTGGGAGCCGTGCTGCTCTGCTTCCCGGTGCAGACCGGCACGATACTCTTCATCCATACCGCTTTCACTAAAAGAAAAGCCGTGAACCACCGCCCGCACGTACAGCCCGGTGCCGCCCACCAGGATGGGCAGTTTACCCCTGTTTGTGATGTCTGTAATTGCTTTTTTTGCATCTTCCTGAAAATCGGCGACGGTATAATTGTCTGCCGGGTCCACAATATCCAGCAAATGATGGGCAACGGCCTCCCGTTCCTCCCGGGAAGGTTTGGCCGCCCCGATATCAAGGCCGCGGTAAACCTGCACCGAATCGGCGGAAATAATTTCCCCGCCCAGTTTTTTGGCCACCTCTATTGCCACCGCAGTCTTACCCACAGCGGTAGGGCCTACAATAACCAGTAATTTTTCCATAGCTACTGCCTCCGGAAATTTCTGGCCACGGCCTGTTCGGTGAGAACCAGCACTGTGGGCCGGCCATGGGGACAGGTATGGGGCTGGCTGGTCTCTGCCAGATTGTTTAGCAATGCAGACATTTCTTTGGGGTCAAGGGACTGATTTGCTTTTACCGCACCTTTGCAGCTCATCATTTGCAGTGTTTTTTCAAAGAGATGAGTATTATCGGCATCTGCTGCGCTGTTTAAAATCTCGGTTAAGTCATCCTGATTCAGGCAGTGACGGAAAAACATAGGAATTGAGCGCAAGATAAAAATATTATTGCCAAATGTTTCAAATCTTAATCCCAGCTCGGCAAAAATATTGAGAGATTTAAGCAGTGCCGCCGCCGTCAGGGGGTCTAGTTCAAAGGTTTGGGGAATCACATCCTGAACCGGCAAAGTCCCGTCGGAAAGCTCACGCTTTAGCTGGTCATAGAGCACCCGTTCATGGGCGGCATGCTGGTCCACCACATACAGCTCACCTGTTTGGGACTGGGCCAGAATATAGGTGTCCCGGTACTGCCCGATGGGGCGCAGGCGCGGAAAATTATGCGTTGTTTCCCGCACATCTTCTGTGGCTTCTCTATTTGTTTCTGCTGCGGCAGGCTCTGCAGTTTCATTGGTCTCTTTGATTTCTGCAGGGACAGCTTCCGCTTCACGCTTGCCGGCAAAAGGAGATTCCAAAGGGACATTATCCTGGGGCAATTTCTTCTGGCGGTCGAAATCAATAGCCTGGTCATAAAAGCCGGTGGCAGCTGCCGTCTCACGCAAAGCAGCGGTATGCGGCGTTCCCATTTCGCCAATAAGGGAGGCCTGGCGCAGCGCCGCTTTGGCTCCGGCCAAAAGCTGTCGGTAAATATCCCTCTCCCGGGAAAAGCGCACTTCCCGCTTAGCGGGGTGGACATTGACATCCACCTCTGAGGTATCCATCTCCACAAACACAATGGCGGCGGGGAAGCGGTTGCGCGGCAGCAAGGTCTGATAGGCGGTTTGCAGCGCATCGCTTAAAAGCGGCGAGCGGATGGGCCGCTTGTTGACAAAGAAGAACTGCAGGTTGCGGTTGGCCCGGCTAAGCGCCGGTTTTGCCAGAAAACCATGCAGAGCTAATAGTTCTCCCTGCCAGTCCAGGGGGATCATCTGGCGCATATTCTGCCTGCCCAAGACCTGTCCCGCCGCATCGGCCAGTTGGCCGTTACCGGGGGTCACCAGGGTATTTTTACCGTTTACGGTAAGAGAAAAGGAAACGTTGGGCCAGGCCAGCGCCAGCCGCTGTACCGTGTCGGTTATCCTGGCGGTTTCCGCCCCCTGGGATTTGGTGAATTTCAAACGGGCCGGAGTATTGAAAAACAGGTCCTCCACCCGCACCTCTGTTCCTACCGGGCAGCCTGTTTCCGTTACCTGGAGTGTTTTTCCTCCCTCAACTTCAATTTCTGTACCGGCCATATCCTCTGCCCGCCTGCTGACCAGACGAAAACGGCTCACCGCAGCAATGCTGGGCAGCGCTTCGCCGCGAAAACCCATGGAGGTTACCCGGGTCAGATCTTCGGCACATTGAATCTTGCTGGTGGCATGACGCTGCAGGGCCAGGGGCACGTCCTCTGCCGCCATGCCGGCTCCGTTATCCGCCACCCGCATGGACTCCAGCCCTCCGCCGGCAATACTGATATCTATCCGGGTAGCGCCGGCATCCAGCGCATTTTCCACCAGCTCTTTTATCACCGCCGCGGGTCTTTCCACCACTTCCCCGGCTGCTATTTTGTTGGCCGTAACTTCGTCAAGGAGCAAAATCCTACCCATCTTCATTTCCCTTCTTTAATGCCTGCTGCAATTTGTACAGCATCTGCATGGCCTCCAGCGGCGTTGTGGTCATTAAATCAGCTTCCTGAACCTCATCCATCAACCCGGTTAACTCCGGATCCGGCATAAACAGGCGCATCTGCTCCGCCTCCGACGCAGCCGCCGTTTCCCGCACAGCCTGGGTGGGCGATTCCAAAGAATTAAGGATTTCCCGGGAGCGCGAAATAACCCGCTGCGGCAGGCCCGCCAGCCGGGCTACCTGAATGCCGTAGCTGTGGTCCACGCTGCCGGCAATAACTTTATGCAAAAAGACTATATCTTCTCCCTTTTCCTTCACCGCGGTAGCCATGTTCTGTACCGCCGGCAAGTCAGAGGCCAAATCCGTCAGTTCATGATAATGGGTGGCAAACAGCGTTCGGGCTCCTACTTTGCCGTAAAGATGCTCCACCACCGCCCGGGCAATACTGATGCCGTCAAAGGTGCTGGTGCCTCTCCCCACTTCGTCTAAAAGCACCAGGCTTTTGTCTGTGGCCCGGCTTAAAATATTGGCTACTTCACTCATCTCCACCATAAAGGTACTTTGTCCGCCAACCAAATCATCGGCGGCACCGATGCGGGTAAAGATGCGGTCAACCAAGCCAATGTTAGCCGATGCCGCCGGGACGAAACTCCCCACCTGTGCCAATAGCACAATCAGGGCAGTCTGGCGCATATAAGTTGATTTTCCCGCCATGTTGGGGCCGGTAATCATCAACAGCCGCTGGTTATCCCGGTCCAGCCGGGTGTCGTTGGGGACGAACATGCTGTCCTGCATGACCCGTTCCACCACCGGGTGGCGTCCTTCCCGGATATCCACCACATCGCCATCATCCACCTGGGGGCGCACATAGCGGTAGTCCCGGGCTACCCGGGCCAAAGACTGGAAAACATCCAGTTGGGCCAGAGCCGCCGCCGCTTCCTGAATTTCCATGGTATTGGCGCCAACCTTGCGGCGCACTTCTTGAAACAGTTCATATTCCAGAGCACAGATTTTTTCTTCCGCACCCAGCACCGTGGCTTCATATTCCTTTAATTCGGGAGTGATATAGCGCTCCGCATTGGCCAGGGTCTGCTTGCGGATATAATCATCGGGGGTAAGATGGGCATTGGCTCTGGTGATTTCTATGTAATAACCAAAAACCTTGTTATAACCCACCTTCAGGGATTTAATCCCGGTCCTCTCCCGTTCCCGCTGCTCCATACTTAAGATGTAGTCGCGGCCGTGGCGGCAGGCATGACGCAGCTTATCCACATCAGGATGAAACCTGTCCCGCACCAGTCCGCCGTCCCGCACCGACAGCGGCGGATCATCGCAAAGAGCCTCTGTAAGGTAGAGTGATAAATCCTCCAGCACCGGCAGGTGCCGAGCCAGCGTTTGCATGCGCTCTCCACCGGACAGGAGTTTTTCGCGCACCGCGGGCAATACAGCCAGTGTACTGCGCAGCGCCACCAGATCCCGGGCGTTGGCGCTTTCATAGTGCACCTTGCTTAACAGGCGCTCCAGGTCATAAACTTCATCCAAAAGCTCTGAGAGCTCGTCCAGCATGAGAAAATCACCGGCCAGCTCCTCCACCGCATCCAGACGCTCACAAATGGCCGCCTTATCCAACAGCGGCTGCTCCAGCCAGCGCTTTAAAAGCCGGCCACCCAGCGCAGAACGGGTTTTGTCCAATACCCAGAGAAGCGAGCCGTATTTTCTCTCTTCCCGGATGGTACGGGTCAGCTCCAGGTTGCGTCTGGTGGCCGCATCCAGCACCATATAACCTTCCGCATTATAAACCTCCGGCTGCTGCAAATGGGACAAATTGCCCTGTCTGTTATCGTGCAGATAGGCAAGAGCGGCACCGGCGGCGGAGACGGCAAAAAATAGATCGGCACATCCCAGGCTGTCCAGGTTTTGGACGGCAAACTGGGACAATAATGTTTCCTGAGCCTGCTTTAATGCATAGTTTTTATCCCGGCAGGGGTTTATTGCCACCTGGGTTCCCAGCCGGGCCATCGCTTCAGTCAATACCTGATTATCTTTTGCCCCTTCATTGACAATAATTTCAGCGGGATTTAACCGGCACAGTTCATCTGCCAGAAAGCGTGCCGCCTGGCTGCCCCGTTCCTGAGACATGACAAACTGGCCGGTGGAGACATCCACCGCAGCCAGGCCAAAGCCTCCCCTGCCCACATAAACAGAGACCAGGTAATTATTACTTTTTTCATCCAACAGGGAAGTTTCGGTCACCGTCCCCGGGGTAATCACCTGCACAATTTCCCGCTTTACAATCCCTTTGGCCTGCTTGGGGTCCTCCACCTGCTCACAGATTGCCACTTTATAGCCCCGTTCAATGAGGCGGCTGAGATAGGTGTTTAAAGCATGGTAAGGAAAGCCTGCCAGCGGCACATCTTTGTCCCTGGCAGTAAGGGTAATTTCCAGTTCTCTGGCACCGATTTTGGCATCATCAAAAAACAACTCATAGAAATCTCCCACCCGGAAGAGCAGGATTTTGTCCTGGTTGTGCTCTTTAATCTCCCGATACTGACGAATCATTGGTGTTTCTGTTTTCAACGCTTTTCCTCCCCAAAAGGCTCCAGGTTCGGGCTTGGGTAATCTCCACCATTACCAAATCACCCGCATTTACGTTCTCTCCCGTAAAGTTCACCGTTTTACTGCTGCGTGTGCGACCGGTCATCACACCGGGATCCGTTTTGCTTGGCCCTTCCACCAGCACTTCCACGGTCTTACCCACCGCTTCCTGATTATGCCGCAGGCTGTGTTTGTTTTGAACCTCCAGCAAACGCTGGAAGCGCTCTTTTTTTACCTCATTGGCCACTTGATGGGGCATGTCCGCCGCCGGAGTTCCACTGCGGGGTGAGTACAAAAAGGTAAAGGCCATATCATAGCCCACCCGGTCCACCACGTCCAGCGTGTCCAGAAAATCTTCTTCCGTCTCTCCCGGAAAGCCCACTATTATATCTGTAGAGAGGGCACAATCAGGTGCGTATTTACGCAGTATGTCCACCAGATCCAGATAATGCTCTTTGGTGTACCCCCGGTTCATTAACTTTAAAATACGGTTACTACCGGCCTGGATGGGCAGATGCACATGCTCGCAGACGCTGTCACATTCTCCCATTACTTTAGCCAGTTTTTCCGTAAAATCCCTGGGATGGGAGGTCATGAACCTGATGCGGTTGATATCCGTTTCCCGGTCCACCCGCACCAGCAAATCGGCAAAGTCCATTTCTTCCTCCAGGTCTTTACCGTAGGAGTTTACATTCTGGCCCAAAAGCGTAACTTCTTTGAAACCCTGTTTGGCCAAAGCCTTTATTTCATTGATAATTTCCTCAGGTTTGCGGCTGCGTTCCCGCCCGCGCACATAAGGCACAATACAGTATGAGCAAAAATTGTTACAGCCGTATGTAATGTTTACCCAGGCCTTCACACCGTCTTTGCGGGTTACCGGCAGGCCTTCCACCACATCACCGGCCTCATCCCATAAATCAAGCACCGTCTCTTTGCTCTCCGCGGCCCGCTGCAACAACTCGGGAAAAGCGGCAATATTATGGGTGCCAAAAATCAAATCCACAAAGGGATAGCTCTTCTTAATTTTTTTTGCCACATCTTCCTGCTGCACCATACAGCCGCAAACGGCAATCATCATCTCCGGATTTTCCTTTTTTAAAACACCAAGCCTGCCAATACGGCCAAACACCTTCTCTTCCGCCTTCTGCCGCACCGCACAGGTATTCATAATCACCAGATCGGCGCCTTCCACCTCATCAACTTCCTCATAGCCAATCTCATCCAAAAAGCCACGCAGCGTCTCCGCATCGCGCTCATTCATCTGACAACCAAACACCGTCATGGTATACGTCTTTTTCTTCATATCAGCCACATCCACTCCATTTTGGGACAAGGGGACAGGTCAGCTGTCCCATTTCCAACACCCCCATGCAATGTGGACAGGGGGTCCCTCTGCCAGGACAGGCAGGCTTATTTGTCCACACTTTCTTTGCCGTATATAGGGATAGTCCCGTTGATCTTTTATAGCTCACTCCATTTTTATGTATCTCTACCATTGTAATATAATTTACCCAAAAAGCAAAGCGAGACCGCTACCCCGCTTTGCTTTTATTTACAAAAAAAGGGCTCTATCATGTGCCTCTCCTGAAACTTAATGAAATGATAGCAGGCTATTCCTAATGTACTGTCTGGTTTTTGCCGGGTTTTCATGGTATATTTTAAATTAAAGAGGGTGAGGAGGTTTTTATGAAGACAACAACAGAGACATATCGTTTATTAAACAGCATCGCGCTTCTGGGGATTGTCATTGTGTTGCTATTTGTGGATCTGTCTGAGCTGCAGGGCACAATGTTGTCAAATCTGCTTATTGTTTTGTTGGGTATCAACTTTATGCTGATTCGCTACGAAAAGCGGTTGAAAACTAATCAGCCCGTTAATTTTATGAGTCTGCTTAAAGATGTCTATTTTGTCATCAGCTACATGGTATTTTGGCTGGGCGTAGCTCTGATAATCTATACCTTGATTGTGTATACATAAGTACAAAGACAAATGCACCGCCAAAAGCGGTGCATTTGTTATTTGTCCCGACGCGAGTAGGCCGCAATTGTTGCATTAGTAAGCCAAAAGACAAACCCACCTAAAAAGCCGACATAGCTTAGCTCCTGATTTTGTAAGTAGAATAGAATTGTATAAACCAGGGCAAACAGAATGCCGCCGGCCAGGCCTGGCAGCAATAGTTTGGTATTTTTCATAGTTTCTCTCCCTTTATGGTGACAAAGATTTGTAGCACTGATAACCGTCCCCTGTGTTGCATTTTTAAGATTTCGTCTAAAATGTGGATTTTCCTGCACAAAGTCCATGCCTACTTGTCAGATAGGTTATTGTATGTTATTCTGGTATTGCCTCTACTACAGGGGTTAGGAAGGAGAATTACCATGTCGAAACCCACAGTTTTGTTTGAACTCTTTGGCTTACAGGTTTATTTATACGGTGTGATGGTGGCCATTGGTATTGCCGCCGGACTCTATGTGGCGCTGAGTGAGGCAAAGCGGAAAGGGTTGGATCCGGATAAGATTACCGACCTGTCCTTTGTGCTGATGGTGGGTGGTATCGTCGGTGCGCGGCTTGTATATGTGCTGTTGAACATCGGTAATTATATCAGCCATCCGGCTTCCCTCTTCTCTATCCATAAGGGCGGCCTGGCTTTTCATGGTGCGGCTTTTGCCGGGATTGCCATAGTGTATGTCTTTGCCAAAAAGAACAGTGTAAACTTTATGAAGATTGCCGATTTGTTTGCGCCGGCATTGATTCTCGGTTATGCCATCGGCCGTCTTGGTTGTGATATTTACGGTAATGAGACAACTGTTGCCTGGGGTGTTGATGTCTTTGGCGTGACCCGCCATCCGGTTCAATTCTACTCAGCCTTCTTTGCTTTTGTAATCTTTGGCGTGTTGTGGTACAAACGCAAAGCCATAGAGTTTGAAGGTCAGCTGTTTATTTGGCTGGCCGGCCTGTACTCCGGTTACCGCTTTTTTATCGAGTTCTTCCGCAATGAAACCAGTGCGGTGACTCCGGCACAGCTTATCAGCCTGGGTATTCTGGCGGCCTGCTTTATTTACTCCGAACACAGGAAGCGCAGCGGCAGCCTGGTCTCTGAGGGAGGTCGTAAATAATGGGCGGTTGTTGCGGCGGCGGACATGGTGGTGGACATGGCGGTGGACATGGCGGTGGACATGGTGGCGGCCACGGTGGTATGCACCTTTTATGGTGGATTTTACTGGCCGTTTTAGCATTTACCGTCATCAGTAATATAGTCAGTTAAAAAACCGGATGCATGCGCATCCGGTTTTTCTATTCCATTTTTCCCGTCTCTTCCAGTGACATGAAAGGCACATCCATGGTTTTGCAGCTTCCCATCACTGTGACGTTGGCAGTGTTACTTTTAATCCCTTCAATCCAGACCGGTTCACCCAGATATTTTACTTCTATTTTTTCCGGTGAATCCAGTATTTCCTTAACACGGTCTTTATCCATGACTACACCCCTTTTTGGGGTTAGTATGCAACAAAGCAGCTGCCGGATATACACTTGAGGCTTAGCTTTTGACTAAATCGGTAACGGAGCCCTCATTTGCAGCAAGCAAAGCTTGAGGTGTTGATTTAATCAGTGATGTTTGGGAGCCTCCCCCGGAATACAGCACCGGCATATCCATCACATTTTTATCTATGAGAAAAGTGGCCTCAAAACCAAAGGATGGTGTTCCACCACAAGGATAGCCGGTACGCTGCAGAATTTCTTCAGCATTGGCCATGCGCATTTTTTTCAGCCCCAGGTATCTGGCGGCTTTTTTTGTGTCTACCCGGTCATTGCCGCGGACGATGGCCACCGCCAGTTCACCGTCGGGACCCAGCAAACAGATATTCTTAACAAATTCCTCCGTTGATGCTCCGGCGGCCTCCGCCGCTTCGGCCACCGAGTGGCAGGATTCATTAAAGCTAAGATGCTCTGCGCTGATATTATTGGTGCTCATAAAGTCTTTTATCTTTTTTTCCAGCTCGGACATCTTTACCTCTCCTTAACTATTTCTTGCAAAGCCTGCAGGATGCTATTTATCTGCTCCGGGGTGTTTTTGTAGCCAAATGAGAAGCGCAGTGTGCCCTGGGGAAAAGTGCCTAATGTTTTGTGGGCCAGGGGCGCACAGTGCAATCCGGAGCGCGTCATTATCCCGTATCCCTGCTCCAGCATAAAGCTGAGGTCGCCGTTGTCGATACCGTCAATATTAATGGATATGGTGGCAACCATTTTATCGGGGTCATTGATGCCATAAACCGTAATTTCAGGTATTTCGGCCAAACCGGCAAGAAACTGAGCGGTAAACCGGTGTTTATCCTTGCCAATATTCTCCCGGCCGACTTCGTTTATCAGGCGGATTCCCGCTGCCAGTCCGGCAATGCCGGGAACATTTTGTGTGCCGCTTTCAAACTTGTCCGGCAGAAAATCCGGCTGAGTTTCCTCTTCGGAGCGGCTGCCGGTGCCTCCTTCCACCAGCGGTGCAGTAACAGAAACAGCACGCTCGCTCAGACACAGCCCTCCGATGCCCGGGGGTCCCAAGAGGCCTTTGTGGCCGGTGAAAGCCAGGTAATCACAGTGCAGTGCTTTAAAATCCACAACTTCGGATCCGGCGGTTTGGGCTGCATCCACACAGAAAAAAGTGTTTGTTTGTTGGAGAATTTCTCCGATTTCATAGACCGGCAAAATTGTGCCCGCCACATTGGAGGCATGGGTCAGAATAACCAGCCGGGTTTGGGGCCGAAGCGCCTTTTTTACCTGCCGGGGATCCAGCGAACCGTCGGCTGCGCAGGGCAATTGCTCCACGGAGATGTTTTTCTCGCCGGCCAGACTGGTTAGCGGCCGCACCACGGCGTTGTGCTCCATGGACGAGATCAGCACATGGTCTCCTTCTTTTAGCAGCCCCTTAATGGCCATATTCAGGGAGTAGGTAATATTGGGAGTAAAGATTACCTGCTCGGGGGTGGGAACATTAAAAAAACGGGCCAGCAAATGTCTGGTTTCATAAACCATGCGGGCTGCATCCAGTGCCTTTGCGTAGCCGCCCCGTCCGGGGCTGCAGCCAATATCGCGCATGTAGTGTGTCATCTCATCAATGACCTGAGGCGGCCGGGGGTAAGTGGTGGCCCCGTGGTCGGCGTATATTTCCTGCATAATTAATCCTCCCAGGGAAAAGTCTTTAAGTGGTCTAAGAGTGCCTTTGATGCGGGAGATAATATCCGTTTGCTGTGTGAGACAAGGTAAAAGCTGCGTTTTAGATTAAGATCTGTTATTGAGCGGGTGGCCAGAATGCCAAACTGCAGGTAATCTGACACCACATACCGGGAGATAACGGTAAGCCCCAGGCCCTGCCGAACAGCCTGTTTGATAGTTTCCTGGTTATCAAAGATTGTGACCTGAAACATCTCCGTTGATGCATTGGCCTTGACCAATTCACTTTCAAAATGGGAACGGGTTCCGGAGCCCGGTTCCCTTAAGAGCATTTTGTGCCCGGATAAATCGTTTAAGCTTACAGACTCCTTGGCTAACAGCTCTGAATAATGCTGTTTGTGGGGAACAGCAACCACAAGTTCATCTTCCAGAAGCGGTGCAAACTCCAGGTGGGGCCTTTTTATCTTCTCTCCCACCACCCCCACAGGCACGTGGTAATTGAAGACATCCTCGCAGGTCTCTTTGGAATTTTTCTGGGTAAGTTTGATATTAACCCGATTATGCAACTCCTTAAACGCCGCAATGGCCCGCGGCAGGAGATACTGACAGGGCACTGAACTGGCTGCAACAGTAAGGGCTTCCTCCCCTATTTCACTGCTGTCCCGGATACTGTCCACAGCACTAAGGCGCAGCGCCAGCATTTCTCTGGCAAAGCGGTAAAGAACACTGCCGGCCCCGGTAAGTTTTAATTCTGTTTTTCCCCGGTCAAAAAGTGAGGTGCCCAGTTCCTTCTCCAGGCTTTTTATATGGGCGCTAACGGTGGGTTGGCTTAAATAAAGCTGCTCTGCGGCGCGGGAGAAAGAGCGCTCCGCTGCCACACTGACAAAAGCTTCTAATTGATAAAATTCCATAAACTCACGCCCTTTCCAATCTATATAGTTTTCGCATCAAAAACAGTTTATCCTGCGAAAAAGGTAATTTTTCCTTGGATAATTACTTTATCTATAACATGCGGCACTCTTATAGAGAACATCTATTTGTAGAAGCCATGACTGGGAAAATATAATGACAATGTAATACCTAAATTACAGGGGGTGGGTATATTGGAAAAAAGCAAAATTATTATCAGTGGAATACTGGTAGGCTTACTAGGTGTTCTGCTGGTCCGCTTTGGTAACCCAGCCAACATGGGGGTCTGCGTAGCTTGTTTTGTGCGTGACATCTCAGGGGGGTTGGGTTTTCATCGGGCAGAAGTGGTACAATATCTGCGACCGGAGGTTTCAGGCTTTATCATTGGTGCTTTTATCATCAGCATGTTCAGCGGTGAATTTCGTGCCCGTGGAGGGTCTTCTCCCTTGCTGCGTTTTTTAATTGGTATGGCGGTGATGATTGGTGCCCTGGTATTTCTGGGCTGCCCGTTGCGGATGGTTTTACGGTTGGCGGCTGGGGATTTTAATGCAGTTATTGGTTTACTGGGCTTTATCTTTGGAATTTTTGTGGGAGTACAGTTTCTGAAACGGGGCTTTTCCCTGGGACGTAGTCAGCGCATACATAACGGTAATGGTATTGCCATACCGGGCCTTGCTTTGGTATTATTAATCTTAGTTATTGTGGCGCCGGCCTTTATTTTTTTCAGTGCAAGCGGCCCGGGCTTTGCCAGAGCTCCATTTCTGATCTCTTTAGGGGCCGGAGTCTTGATTGGAGTATTGGTGCAGCGCAGCCGGTTGTGTCAGATTGGCTGCTTCAGGGATATGATGCTTATTGGTGACTCTCACCTGCTGTACGGTTCCTTGGCCATCTTTGCCGCCGCCCTGGTGGGTAATCTGGTTTTGGGCTATTTCAATCCCGGTTTTGTCGACCAGCCGGTGGCACATACGGCAGGGCTGTGGAACTTCATCGGCCTGGCAGTGGTTGGCCTTGGTGCTACTTTGCTGGGAGGCTGCCCCATCCGGCAGACAATTCTGGCCGGTGAGGGAGACACCGACGCCGGCATGACTTTTTTGGGGCTGCTCTTTGGCGCAGCGGTAGCTCATAATTTTGGCTTGGCGGCCAGCCCCGCCGGTGTCAGCCAGGCCGGTCAGGCCGGAGTTTTGCTGTCAGCAGTATTCCTTTTAGTAGTAGGATTTGCCTTTACAGTTCCCCAGATAAGCTTTGTGCGGAAAGGAGGAGTTACTCTTGACCGCTAACGTTAACTTGGATGTCCGGGGATTATCCTGCCCTGAACCGGTGATTCGTACAAAAAATGCTTTGGGTACAGGGCAACCCGCTCTTCCCCTCACCGTTGTGGCAGACAGCTTTGTGGCGGCAGAAAATATTCGTCGCCTGGTCACAGGGATGGGTTTTAGCTGTCAAACCCGGGAAGATAACTCAGAGTTTGTTATAACCATCGATAAAGAGGTGTAATTTTGGAACGTTTTTATGTCGGCACTTTCCACTCCGTTTCACACGCTTTAAGATTTGAAAAATTACTGAAAAACCATAACCTGGATGTGGCAATGATTCCGGTTCCCCGTGTCATTTCTTCTTCCTGCGGCATTGCGGCGCGTTTTAGTGAACAGGCGCTCCCTTCAGTTCAGGCACTTTTAACTGAAGATGGGGACGATGTGGAAAGCATTTACCTTTTATCATACGAAGGTAAAAAGGTTCATGCTGAAAGGCTGGCAGGCCCCTGGGACAATGATAGCTAAAAAAGCTATTCAACCTCTGCTTGTTATGTTACAATAGAGTTTGAATACGCAGAGGAGTTGATAGTGTGGCGCAGTATCAGCTGATTCAGCTTGTAGATTGGTTTTTTATCATATTACGCTGGATGATTTTAGCCAGGATTTTGATGTCCTGGATCCCCAATAGCCGCAATAATGCCGTAGCACAGTTTATTTATGAAGGTACGGAGCCTATTTTGGCCCCTTTCCGCAAGCTTATGCCCAAAGGCGCAATGCCCCTTGATTTCTCACCCATCATAGCCATTATTGTAATATCCCTTATCAATAGTGCCGTTGTGACAATGATTAGCACGTATTTATAACTGCATAAAAACCTCTCATGAGCAGAAAGCTAACGTGGGAGGTTTTTTTATGTACTTAATCCGGTTAAAGCGAAACGTGGGTAAAATTGATATGATTGTCCGCATAATTCTGGGCAGTATCCTTTTTGCTTTGGGTGCCTTACGTGTTTTCCCCGGGGGGCATCTGGGTGCGGTGATTCCCGTTATTCTGGGGGCTGCACTGGTTGTAGAAGGCGTTGCCCGCTATTGACTGATTTATGATTTGTTGGGTTGGTCAACCCATGAAAAACGTAATGAGTCTTGATATCAAGGAGGCTTTTCTGTGCCCAAACAACCGACAATTACTGTTTATTCTGCCGGTAAATACTGAGGTTCCTGTGAAGATGTGAAAGAGTTTCTTTCACAAAAAGATTTACCGTTTCGGGAATATAATATTGTGGAAGACCGCAACGCCTTTGAAGAGATGTGGCATATCTCAGGTCAAAAGGCGGCACCCGTTGTTACCATAGACAGCACTGTGGTGGTAGGATTTAAAAAAGACACTCTGGAAAATGCTCTGGATGGTTTTTCTTAACAAAAGCTTGTTCGTTATTGACGTAACAACAAAGCCACAAGCAGACCATGTCTGCTTGTTTTATTTTTTGTCTTCCGCTATAATTAATGCAGAAAAGGATACTATGTCCGGTTAGAGGTGAAACCATGAATCAGCAGGAAAGTAAGTTTATAGCCAGTGCCGCAATTCGGCTGGCCTTATCGCCAGACCGTGATGCGGAGAGGCAGCTAAAGGAACAACTGGCCCAAGAGGGGATTAAAGCCACCGCTGCAGATTACGGCGGGGAATTTATCACATCAGTTCAGAAAGTGGTGGAGCGGGCGGTGGTGGCCGCCAAACGGGAAGGCGTTATTGAGAGCACCCATCAGGCTGAAGGCGGTGTGGCCGGCGCAGCCCGGGAAGCACTGTCACAGATTATGCCAAAAGCCGTAGGGTTAAATGTGGGTGGTAAAGTAGGCATTGCACGCAAAGGAGACCACATCGCTGTGGCCATCTTCTTTGCCATCGGCCTCCTGCATTTAAATGAGGTAGCCATTGGACTGGGACACCGCGCTATTTAGGCGGTGTCTCTTTTTCTTTGCAGAGCCGTGCCCTGCCGATAACCGTATCACCGTAGCGGTCGCGAATGCGGTCGGTAACACGGGTCAGGTTTTCCATTCTTTCTTCAGAGGCTCCAAAGAGGGATAACTGGACGCCGCCGTCTGCAGGCAGCAGGTTGGAAACGCTCACTCCCAGCAGCCGTACTTTGCGCCAGGGTTCAAATTGCTTCTGGTGTATGTCCACAGCGGTTTTATAAATAACGTCGGTGAAGCCGGTGGGTTCATGCAGGGTCCTGGAGCGGGTGACGCTAACAAAATTCTGGTCTTTGACGGTAAGCGTTACCGTCCTGGCCACATTGCCGCTCTGCCGCAGCCTTCTTCCCACTTTTTCGCTAAGCTTAAGCAGCACCCGGGCCACATCTTCCGGGTCATTAATGTCCCGCGGCAGCGTCAGTGAATTTCCCACCGATTTAACCGTATCAAATACGGTGGGATCCACCGGCGAATCATCACGCCCATTGGCCAAATGATGCAGGGACTCACCGGCAACACCAAAACGGCTCACCAACAGTCGCAGCGGCATGGCCGCCAATTCGCCGATGGTTTCAATACCCATTTCATGGAGTGCCGGTGCCATCTTGCGGCCCACCCCCACCATTTCTTCCACCGGCAGAGGCCATAAAACTTCCGGGACATCCCGGGGCCACAGGATGGTGAACCCCTGGGGTTTTTGGCGCTCCGAAGCCATTTTGGCCAGAAACTTATTACCGGAGATGCCCACGGAACAGGGAATGCCGGTTTCGTCCAAAATACGCTGCTGCAGCAGGCGACCAATTTCTTCTGTGGTGCCAAACAACCGGGCCGAGCCGGTCACATCCAGCCAGGCCTCATCTATGGAGAAGGGCTCCACCAGTGGTGTGTAATCCTCCATTATGGCCATAATTCTTTTGGAGTATGCCGAATAAAGTTTGTGGTCCGGGGAGATATAAATTCCCTGTGGACAAAGCTTTTTTGCCTGCCACACAGCCATGGCGGTCTTTACGCCAAACTTTCTGGCTTCATAAGAGGCGGTAAGAATGATGCCGTGCCTTTTTTGCGGATCACCCGCCACCAGCAAAGGCTTTCCCTGCCACTGGGGATTTTGGGCCTGATGGCAGGAGGCAAAGAAGGCATTCATATCCACATGAATGATCTGACGCATATGGTCCTCCCGAATATATGTTCGCTTTTAGTATAGCAAATTATCCCCGGTTGTGCCAGAGGTTTTTAACTGCTTTTTCAGCCACCTCCGCCATGGCTTCATAGCCGTCAATATTGGGATGGCAGCCATCGGTGGTCAGCTGGGTTTTAAAGCGCCCTGCGGCATCATAGAAAGCTTTGTGAAAAGGAATAACCGGCAACCCTTCCCGGTCGGCCAGGTCCTGATAAAAGGCGCGGTATTCGCTAAGCAAAGCGTCCACCTGGGGCTCGTCCACGGGGATTGGCAGTCCCATAATGAGCTGCACACCTCTTTCCTGACAGCGTCGATGTACTTCCAGCACATTTTCTGCCACTACTCTCAGGGCTTGTCCCCAGTACGCATCATTTGTTCCTCCCAGAAAAATCAGATGTGTGGGGTTTTCCTCCAGAGCCGCAGAAAGCCGGTGCAGCATAAAGGTGGTGGTGTCTCCGTTAATTCCGCCGTTTACGATATCCAGGCTTGTCCACTGGGAAACCAGCTGCACCCAGGACTGGTGCGGCCCGTACGGAAACCCATAAGTAATGGAGTCACCCAAAGCAAAGATTTTTACAGTCATTGTCATCACCCGTAATCTTATTCTTCTTCCTCTTCATTATTCTCTTCTTCTGCCGGTTCTTCCTCCTCTTCCGTCTCTTCCTTCTCTTTCTCCTCATCGGCATCAGTTGCGGCCGGCACTTCCGCCGTCCCTACCCTGTATTCAGCGGGAACGGCCCGGTATGTATCACGGAATAATTGCTCTCGCTTTATTTCTTCCCCATCCTGATATGTAATTCGCCAGGAAGTAACCTTATATCCGGGCTGGCCGCTTTTAATTCTTTCCCGGGCTCCCCGCGGTAAATCAGGGGTTTTAATAATTTTCTCACCGCCGGGAATGGTTTCCAGATCAGTGGTGATAATTTCAACCTCGTGTCCCGGGATGGGATTGCCGTAAAGACGGATGGTAAGGCGGTTACCGTCCACAAAAGCGCGCTGCCATACCGCATAATCACGGTCATTTACATATTTTAAATCAATCCAGCCGTAAGAGATGGTAGCATCACGCCCCGGTGGCAGATAGCCCACCGCCAGACCGTGATTTCTGCGCTCAATTATCCCCATATCCGCCAAAAGAACAGCGTTGTACAGGGTAGATGATACCTGGCAGATCCCGCCGCCCAGGCCGTCCTGCAATTGGCCGCCCACGATAACAGGTGCTTTTTTATATCCTTTATCAGCGGTGGTATTGCCCACCGTTTCATTCCAGGAGAACTCCTCCCCGGGAAGAAGCAGGATGTCATCCACCGCTTCTGCTGCCAAACGGATATTGTGGTTGCGGTTTTGATCGTTCCCGGAAAAAACAGTGCTGAATGTGGCAACCGGCTCGGTGATTTTTAAACTCTCCAAATACTCTGCGGTCTGCTCTGCCTCCACCGTTTTAGCTGTCAGTTCAATATCACCAACATCCGGATAGGTATCAAGAGCCACAAAGAGATTGTTTAAAGTAACGGCAACGTTAAGTTCCTGACCCGGTTTGTCAGGAATAATTTCCACACTTTCCCTGTCCTCAGACAGTTTTAAGTCGGCATTCACCGGCTCCTGCCAGACTATTTCTTCCATAGGATCCATGGCAGCACGGAACCTAACCGTTTCCACCATAAGAAGCGGTTTAATCTGCAGCGGCTCCGAATTTAAGGAGATGCGTCGGGGATAACGCAATAAATGTGCCCGTTCTCTGCCCACAGCCATGGCCTGGCTAACCGTTTCTTCCACATCCACCTCTATTCCCAGTTGGTCATACGTCAGAGTCCACGTTTTATCCTCATAGTGAATATCCACTTCATGATGGCCAAAACGTTCCTGCTCATACTTTTGCATCAGCATTTCTGCCGCTTCCGCCGCAGTTTTTCCACCCACGTCTACACCGTCAATCTCTACCCCCGCATAGATCCGGTCTCTGTGATAGAAGTAATCTGCAGTAATCAGTAAAGTGAAGATGGCCAGAATAACAATTGTGACAATATGCCACCGTTGAATCTTGGTTTCTGTCATTTACGATTCCTCTCTTTATAAAAAGAATTACTGATTACATAGATATTTTTTAAAATGCAAAATTATGTTACAAAGAGTTTTCCAACTATTACTTTATCTTAATATGAATAATAAACTGATAAAAGCGCAAAATAACAATGAACCTCACAGGCGGCCGAAAGTCTAATGTAAATGGCTCAGTTTACTTCAGACCAAACAAAAGCCCCCTGTGAGGTTCTTCATTGCTACATAAGAAGAGTAGGCATACAAAAAGCGCGCATTGCCTTCAATGCGCGCTTTTTCTGTTTATTAAGTTTTAGCCAAGCAGTGAGAGCAAAATCCCGGCTGCGATGGCCGAGCCGATTACACCGGCTACGTTGGGTCCCATGGCGTGCATTAACAGGAAGTTTTGGGGATTCTCTTCCTTACCAACTACCTGGGATACACGGGCAGCCATGGGTACGGCGGACACACCGGCAGAGCCAATAAGCGGGTTAATTTTACCACCACTCATTTTGCACATTATTTTGCCCATTAGCACACCTGTGGCTGTTCCAATGGCAAACGCCACAAGGCCAAGGAGAATAATGGCCAGTGTTCTGGGATCTACGAAGTTGGCGGTGGCACCAACAGCTAAGCCAAGCATAATCACAATAATGTTATTTAAATCATTTTGCGCAGTTTTGCTTAGTCTGTCAGTTACTCCGCATTCCTTAAGCAGGTTACCAAACATCAGCATTCCCAGAAGGGGAATAGCCGGTGGTAACAGTAAGCCACCGATGATGATGACGATGATCGGGAATAAAATACGTTCAGTACGGCTTACCGGACGGAGCTGCTCCATCACAATTGCGCGCTCTTCCTTTGTTGTCAGAGCTCTCATAATAGGCGGCTGAATTACCGGAACAAGCGCCATGTATGAGTAGGCAGCCACCGCAATGGCTCCCAGAAGTTCCGGTGCCAAATGACTGGCAAGAAAAATTGCGGTAGGACCGTCAGCACCGCCAATAATAGCGATAGCACCGGATTCTGCAGGGCTAAAGCCCATAATAGCTGCCCCGATAAAAGTTGCAAAAATTCCGAACTGTGCCGCAGCACCTAAAAGAAGGGTCTTGGGATTGGCAAGCAAAGGTCCGAAATCTGTCATTGCCCCAACGCCTAAGAAAATAAGCGGTGGAAAAATAACAAAACTAACCCCCTGGTAAAAGTAGTACATTAACCCGCCTGCGGTTTCTGTCAGGCCGGTCACCGGATTGATTACGGGAGGATCCATAATCCCGCCCAGGGGAAGGTTCGCAAGTAAAATGCCAAAACTGATGGGGACAAGCAAAAGTGGTTCAAACTTTTTCTGAATCCCAAGATAGAGCAGGACACAGGCGATAAGAATCATAACCAACTGTTCCCAGCTTAGTGCTGCAAATCCTGTGCTCCCCAGAAAAGTTTGTAGCTTATCTAATAGTGCCATGGACGTCCCCCCTATTCTATGACGACCATAACATCACCGGTATTGACGCTGGCACCTTTGGAGACGGATACTTCTTTTACAGTACCGGCAGCCGGAGCAGTTACCTCGTTTTCCATTTTCATCGCTTCCAGAATGAGCAGAACATCACCGGCCTGTACTGCCTGTCCGGCATTAACATTTACACTTAGTACCGTTCCGGGCATGGGAGCGGTTACGCTATTCCCACCGCCGGAAGCTGCAGCTGCGGGCTTGGGTGCTGCCGGAGCGGCAGGTTTCGGAGCAGGGGCTGCTGGCTTGGGTGCTGCAGCTTTAGGTGCAGCAGGTGCTGCGGGAGCAGGTTTGGCCGGCGCTGCAGGAGCAGCAGGAGCAGCAGGGGCGGCTCCACCCAATTCCTCAACTGAAACATCGTAAGCTTCACCGTTTACAGTAACTCTGAACTTCTTCATTATCTCCTCTCCCTTCGAAACATAGCTAAATCCTGGCGCTTCTCCATTAATCTTTTTCTACCTGCAATGGCCCATTCAGAACCATTTTGGGTGGATTGCGCCCGCTGTACTGAAACAATTTCAAATTGGTTTGCCGGCATATTCATGCTGGCGGAAATTGCGGCTGTAATGGCAGCTACAATCTCGGGGGCCGTCCCGTATGACTGCTGCGGTTGGCTGACAGCGGCAGCAACCGGTGCACTGCTGGCCTCCGCCGCAACTGCGGGGGGCACATTAGTGCCATTGGTTATTTGGGGTTCTGGTTTAGCCGGTTTGGCGCAACAGCGGCTGAAAACAATAAGGACTAGATACAAAAGGTACAGGGAAACTACAACTACGGTAAAACCGACGATCATAATTTCCAAACTATACGATAAATTATCCATTCATTATCTCCTCCCTACGCAGCATAATATCTTTGTCTTTTTCTGTTGTCTGCGGCCCTCATCACCTCACAAGTAATCTTTATTGTATCATATCGTATCCTTTCTGAAAAGCGCGAATATTTAGCTCTTCTGTTCCAGGCGGGACACGTTTACTGATGGATTTTTCTATAAACTCTTTATCTATATGTTTTTTTAATGTTGCGGCCAGTACGCCCAGAGACACCATATTGGCAACAATTTCCTTACCAACTTCCCGGGCGGTACCTAAAATAGGTACACGCAGTGCACTTTCGGGACAATCATCTGCCGATAGCGACTCCTCCACAATCATGGTGCCGCCGGGATTAATATCGTCACAATATTTGGCATAAGCCTGGGCAGTCAGGGCAAGGACAATATCCGGTGTAGTGACCTTAGGATAATCAATGGGCTGATCGCTGATGATGACCTCTGCTTTACTGGCTCCGCCCCTTGCTTCCGGACCGTAAGATTGTGTCTGTACTCCATAAAAACCAGCCTCTAATGCTGCATCCGCCAGGGTAACCGCGGCAAGTATGATGCCCTGCCCTCCGGAGCCGGACAGCCGGATTTCTTTTCTAATCACCGCATTCATCCTTCCTGCACTGGTCGTTTAAACGTCGATACAGCTTAGTATATTCGGTGCGTAAATCGGTTTTAAATATGCCCGTTACTATTTTATCCTCAATGGCATGGGGTGGCAGCTTTTGGGCCTTTTCCACGGAAATGGTGTTCTCTTTCTGCCACTGAATCATATCCACCGGGCCGCCAATTTTATTCTGCCTGCCAAAGTAAGTGGGGCATTGTGTAATGCAATCCATTACCGCAAACCCGTCGTGTTGCAGAGCTTTAAGCATCATGGCTTCCAGTTTTACCGGAGCATACGTTACTCCCCGGGCAACATAGGTGGCCCCTGCTGCTTCCGCTATTCTGCAGATGTCAAAGGGTGTGTCCAGGTTGCCATGGGGTGCGGTGGTGGCACGGCAGGCATTGGGGGTCATGGGAGAACATTGCCCACCGGTCATGCCGTAAATGGAATTATTAAAAATAAACATCTTGATGCCGATATTGCGCCGGGCGGCATGAATAAAATGATTGCCGCCGATGGCGGTGGTATCTCCGTCTCCGGAAACTACAATTACTTCCAGTTCAGGATTGGCCAGCTTAACGCCGGTGGCATAGGCTACCGGTCGCCCATGGGTGGTATGTAAAGTGTTAAAGTTAAGATAGCCTGAAGCCCGGGAAGAGCAACCGATTCCTGAGACCACCACAACTTTTTCCGGATCAAGCTTCATCGTGTCTATAGCTCTTAGCAGGGCTCCTACCACCTGGCCATTGCCGCAGCCGGCACACCAAATGGTGGGATAATGCTCAAGGCGCAGATATTTGCGAATACCGTTGTTCTGGCTCATTCCGCAGCCTCCTTAATTACGGACAGGATTTTTTGCGGCGGAATTAACGTGCCATCCACATGAGAGACGGAGATTCCCCTGGCGCCTTTGGGTATCAGGCGGCACACTTCGTTATGTACCTGGCCCAGATTCATCTCAGCGGTAATAACGGTTTTGGCATTACCGCAAACTTTTCTGACAGCTTCATCAGGAAATGGCCAAAGGGTTATCAGCCTGAGCATGCCTACTTTAATTCCCGCTTCCCGCGCTTCCCTGACAGCCGCCCTGGCTGAACGGGCGCTTCCTCCGTAGGAAACCACAACAATTTCCGCATCGTCCGTAAGGTATTCTTCATAGAAAGTAAGTTTATCTTTGTTTTTTAAGATTTTATCCCGCAGCCGCCGGATTTGAGCATCGATTAGCTCCGGCTTGCCCGTGGGAAAACCCCGTTCATCATGGAACAGTCCGGTGACATGATAGCGGTAACCGGTGCCAAAGGAAGCCAGCGTTGGAACGCCGTCTTCTCCTGCACTGTAGGGAAGATAGTCCTTGGCCGCCACATCCGGTTCTTTACGGTTAACAACCTCCATCTCGCCGGGATCAGGCAGCACAGCACCTTCGCGCATATGGCCCACCACTTCATCCATCAGTAAAATCACCGGGGTGCGCAGCATTTCTGCCAGATTGAAAGCTTTAACCGTTAATGAGAAAGTTTCCTCCACCCCTCCCGGGGTCAGGACCACAATTTCATGGTCACCGTGGGTGCCCCAGCGGGCCTGCATCACATCTCCCTGTCCCGGAGCAGTGGGTGAGCCGGTACTGGGCCCCATCCGCTGTACATTAACTACCACACACGGGACTTCGGTCATAATAGCATAACCCAGGTTTTCCTGCATCAGGCTAAAGCCGGGGCCGCTGGTGGCGGTAAAAGATTTGACTCCGGTAAGGGAAGCTCCGATGCACGCAGCAATGCTGGCGATTTCATCTTCCATCTGTATGAATCTGCCGCCTCTTTCCGGTAAGCGTTTTGCCATGATTTCAGCTATTTCCGTAGATGGTGTGATGGGGTAGCCGGCATAAAAGCTGGCTCCGGCGTACAGCGCCCCCGCTGCACAGGCTTCGTTTCCCTGCATAAGCTGTTTCTTTTTTTTCTCAGTCATGTTCCGCTCCTTCCAGAGCAATGGCAAACTCCGGGCAGCGCAGTTCACACAGGCCACAGTTGCTGCAGGCTTCCGGATCCTTTACATACGGTTTACCGTCTTCGCCAATTTCCAGCACATTCTTGGGGCAAAAACCGCTGCAGATCCCGCAGTTTTGCTTGCACCATTTCTTATTAATATTAATCGTTGGTGTTTGCTTCTTTTTTTGAGCCAAAATACGCACCTACCTTAATTTGGCCTAAGTAAAAAAAAATACCTATGTTTCCTGTGGTATTTTTTCACTGGATATTCTTATTATTATTCGTCTAATTTTTAAAAAACCCTTTTTTTATAATTTAGAATTTTACAACAATACTATTACAATACTCCTTAAATCGTGCATAATCGACCTGAGTTAAACCGCAGAAACCCAGTTCACGGGCATGGCTGCCGTTTTGTCCATGGAAATCGGAACCTCCGGAAACAAGCAAATCTTTTTCTTCAGCCAGGCGTCTGTAATGGTAGGCTTCTTCTTCATCGTGATCAGGATGATAAGTCTCCAGTCCCCGCAGTCCATAGTGGATAAACT
Organism: Dethiobacter alkaliphilus AHT 1; assembly: GCF_000174415.1. NCBI lineage: Bacteria > Bacillati > Bacillota > Dethiobacteria > Dethiobacterales > Dethiobacteraceae > Dethiobacter > Dethiobacter alkaliphilus. Next base: position 27,774 of record NZ_ACJM01000002.1, on the reverse strand, counting down.
CGGCTAACAGCCTATCATCACCGGTCAGGCCGGGATGTGCCCAGGAAGAAAAACCCCCGGCATTAGCGATAACCTGTATGGCCTCCTTGGGTGTTAACTTATACCTTTCCACATACCCCGGCATTTTGTAGCCCAATAACCGGGAAAAAACATCAGAGACGCTGGAAAAATAGTCTTTCTCCACTAAAACCCTGGCAATATGGGGTCGTCCCGGTGCCGCATCTCCCGCCTGCCGCCGGACTTCCTGCATATTAATTTCATATCCCAGGCCGGTCAGCTTTTGCACCATTTTCTCAGCCCGATTAAAACGGCTTTGATGCAGAGTATCCAGAAGTTTAAGTAATTTAGAATGGGTATGGTCGATACAAAAACCAAGAATATGTATCTCACGGTCATTATATTCGGTACTTAACTCCACTCCAGGGAATACGGTAATCCGTTGTTCTTTTGCCGCACTCAGAGCCTCGGCTATGCCGTCCACAGTATCATGATCGGTGATGGCAATGGCGTCAAGGCCCAGGCGCCGAGCACGGGCCACCACCTCTCTGGGAGTATAAACACCATCGCTGGCCTGTGTATGGACATGTAAATCAGCAACTATCTTCATCTGTCTCCTCCTGTGGCAGGCAAGCCTGCAAAACCCGTAGAAAGTTCCCACCCAAAATTGCAGAAATCTCCTCAGCAGAAAAGCCACGCCTGATAAGCCCTTCCGTTAGCCGGGGCAGCTTTGACACATCCTCCAAGCCCTGCACTGCTCTGGGTATGCCGTCAAAGTCTGAGCCCAGCCCCAGTACAGACGTGCCGAAACGTTCGGCGATATAGCAAAAGTGATCCAGCAGGTCTTCCAGGGTGGCATCTTTTTGTTCGCTGACAAAGGGAGGATAGTATGTCAGCCCCACCACTCCTCCCTGCTCACTTAAGGCCCGCAATTGTTCATCGCTTAAGTTACGCCTGTGTGCGCAAAGGGACGCGGCGTTGGCATGGGTAACAATCGGTGGTGCAGATACTGTCTCCAGCAGGTCAAAAAATCCCTTTGGTGCCAAATGAGCTGCATCCACCATAATGCCCAGGCTGTTCATCTCAGTCACCATGGCTTTACCAAGGGGGGTCAACCCTCCCGCAGAAGCACCAACACCCACACCATCGGCCAGTAAATTACGCTGATTCCAGGTCAGGCCCACACTGCGCAGGCCCAGTCGGTACAGGATATGAAGCATCTCCACATTCTCCAGCGGTTCTGCTCCTTCCAGAGCCAACAGTGCCCCTATTTTACTGGTGTTTTTTACAACCCCCAGATCTGCTTTGTTTTTTACCACCACAACATCTTTACTATGCTTCCCCATCTCACGCCAGAAATGTTCCACCAGAAACAAAGTACGCTGCAGGGCGCCATGGGGCTTAAATTCCGGCTCTATGTAGACGGCAAAAAACTGCAAATTAACCCCGCCACTGCGCAGGCGCGGCAGATCGGCCTGGCCCACTGCATTTAATTCACCAAAAGAATACGGGCCCTGTGTACCTAAAAATAAATGCACAGTATCACAATGGCCGTCAACCACTACAGATTTTTTGTGCAATCCGGCGGCATCAGTCAGATTGGGACACCTCCAAGTTTTCTTTTCTTGTACCGGTGAGAAATTATAACGCCGGCAACCAGCAAGGCTACGGCGGAAACCGTTCCTGAAAACCGCGCCTTTCTTATCTATTATAACGGAAAAAACACCCATTTAAATGAGTGTTTTTCTTAACTTTATCTGGGCTGTATCAGAAGTTTTATTGCGGTCCGTTCTTCTCCGTCAATTTCAATATCGGTGAAAGCCGGGATACAGATTAGGTCCATGCCGCTGGGAGCTACAAAGCCTCTGGCTATGGCTACAGCTTTTACAGCCTGATTTAATGCTCCCGCCCCAATAGCCTGGATTTCCGCACTGCCTCTCTCTCTTAAAACTCCAGCCAACGCCCCTGCAACAGAATTCGGATTGGATTTTGCTGAAACTTTTAATACTTCCATGCTGGACCTCCTGATTTTTTGATTTTTCTGATAACTTTAACTATTATATTAATTCAGCGCTATTCAGAAAAGTCCTGCCTAAATCAGTAATTTTTTGTAATTAAAAGCTTTTTTTACTTTATAGCTGGTGAATATCAAAAATCCGCTCGATGCTCACCGCATAGCCGGTTTGCGGGTCAATCTCAATAACTACAGCATTAAACTGTGCTGCGCCTTTGTCTAATACTTCAAACCGGGCGGGCAGCTGGGTCCTGAACTTTTTTATCACAATTTCCGGGTCAATTCCCAGAACCGACTCATACGGCCCGGTCATTCCCACATCAGAGATGTATGCGGTTCCATTGCTTAGAAGACGTTCATCCGCAGTCTGAACATGGGTATGGGTCCCCACCACAGCAGATACACTTCCGTCCAGAAAACGGCCCATGGCAATTTTCTCCGACGTGGCTTCTGCATGAAAGTCTACCAGAAGGCAGTTTGTTTCAGCCTGCAGCTCTTTTACCGCTTCTTCCACCCGGCGAAACGGACAATCCAGGGCAGGCATAAAAACACGGCCGTTGGCGTTTACAATCCCTATCTTTACTCCTTTGCACGCAAAAACAGCATAACCCTGTCCCGGCGTACCAGGCGGATAATTTACAGGCCGCACAATGCGGCTGTCCCGGTTTATGTAGGCAACTCCTTCTTTCTTATCCCAAACATGGTTGCCCATGGTCAGAGCATCAACACCGTAACCAAACAGCTCATTGGCTGTCTTTTCATTAAAGCCGGTTCCGGAAGCCAGGTTTTCACCGTTGGCCACCGTGAAGTCAACGCAATAGTTTTCCTTAACCCTGGGCAGCAGATCCCGAACACAATGACGCCCGGGCCGGCCCACCACATCACCGATCATAAGAATACGCATAGAATCACACCTCACTTAAAATTCTCGCAACTAGCAGTTTTCCATATTTTTCTGTGAAATATACGGAAAAAGGCTGCATTCACAGCCTTCTAATTATACTCCTGATTATTTATCGTATACGAATACTTTACCTGACTCACGAAAAGCCAACAGGTTGTCCTTTTTAGCCCCAGTGCTGTGAGTCAGCAAATAATCAATAATTTCTTCCTGGCGAACCATCTCTTCATCATGAATAGTTTCCAGCGTATTGCCGTCCTGTAAAAGAGACTGGGCAAAGGTGCCGGAAACCACACCGCATAAGAGCTGAATAGCTTCCAGCGAAAGTGAGGTGGTACAGCAGCTTACTTCCAGCAAAGACAGTTTTCCGGTACGCTGCAGTTTAGGTTCCAAAACAAAGCTTTCCCCCGTCAACTCCTGAAAAGCACTAAGGGATTCATCCAGCAGCGCGGTGAACCCGGCAAAATCATCTTTTTTTACACTGCCGACCAAAATAAACGTAAACTTTGCGTGGTCGTCCGGCATATTGAAATTAATGGACATAATTTCCGGAAAACGCATCAGCAAAGAAATAAGCAGATTTGTAGTATAGGCGTCCTGTTTTGTTTGTTGTTTAGCTTTGACCACAGATTACACTTCCTCCGACAAAAGATTATCACAAGTTAAGATTAATTCAATATCGATAGAATAAAATCCTTCATAATTACACAACTTCATCATTGCAATTTCTGGATAGACATTAAAGGCATAGGCCGCAGCAGCATTTGCTGCCGCAGTATAAAAAAAACAACGGGCGGAAGCCAAAGCTCCGCCCTGATTGTTTTCTATTTTGCATAATCCACGGCCCGGGTTTCCCGAATCACCGTAATTTTAATCTGCCCGGGATACTCCAGCTCGTCTTCAACCTTCTGCACAATTTCGCGGGCCATGTTCACACTGGCCAGGTCATCAACTTTTTCAGGTTTTACCATGATTCGAATCTCACGGCCGGCCTGAATAGCATATGCCTTATCCACACCTTCAAAGGAATCGGCAATCTCCTCAAGCTTTTCCAGCCTCTTGATATAAGCTTCCAGTGTTTCCCGACGTGCACCGGGTCTGGCGGCAGAAACCGCATCCGCGGCCTGAATCAAGACAGCTTCCAGCGTGAGGAAGTCTTCATCGCCATGGTGTGCGGCAATGGCGTTGACAATTTCACGCGATTCTTTGTACTTTCTGGCCAAATCGCCACCAATGGTAACGTGAGGTCCTTCAACTTCGTGGTCCACTGCTTTGCCAATATCATGCAGCAATCCTGCCCGTTTGGCAAACTTAACATCCAGTCCCAGTTCGGCAGCCATAGCGCCGGCCAGATGGGATACTTCAATGGAGTGTTTGAGTACATTCTGACCATAACTTGTACGGTAGCGCAAACGTCCCAACAGTTTTACCAGTTCGGGATGCAAGCCATGTACTCCCGCGTCAAAGGTGGCCTGTTCGCCTTCTTCGCGAATGCGGACATCCACTTCCTGACGGGCTTTTTCCACCATCTCCTCAATGCGCGCCGGATGAATCCGGCCGTCTGAGACCAGTTTTTCCAGGGCAATCCTGGCAACTTCACGGCGAATGGGGTCAAAACCGGAAAGAATAACCGCTTCAGGGGTATCATCAATAATCAGGTCAATACCCGTCAGCGTTTCCAAGGTTCGGATATTGCGGCCCTCCCGGCCGATAATCCGCCCTTTCATTTCATCATTGGGTAAAGAAACTACAGAGACGGTAGATTCCGAAACGTGGTCGGCGGCAAACTTCTGAATGGCGTACGTAATAATATGACGTGCCTTTTTCTCCGCATCCTCTTTTGCCTGACCTTCGATTTCCTTAATCATCATGGCCATTTCATGCTTAACTTCTTCCCGAACACGGGAAAGCAGGATTTCCTTGGCTTCATCGGAAGTCATTCCGGACAAACGTTCCAGCTCGGCCAGCTGTTGCTCCAGTGCTTCTTCCGCTTTTTCACGGATTGCAGCAATGCCTTGCTCTTTGCTTTTCAGTTCGTCTTCCTTGCGCTCCATAAACGCTGTTTTCTTGTCCAGCGCTTCTTCTTTTTGTACCAGTCGCCTTTCGTTGCGCTGAAATTCAGCACGACGCTCACGGCTCTCCTGTTCCAAATCCTTGCGCAGCTTATGGACTTCTTCTTTTGCCTCGATAATTTTTTCCCGTTTGGCTGCCTGCGCCTGTTTCTCCGCTTCCTCGAGAATGTTTTTGGCGGCTTCTTCAGCAGAGCCGATTTTACTTTCGGCAGCTTGCTTCCGGACCATATAACCAATACCGGCACCGACAACGGCAGCAACTACAGCAATAAGAATCACAAAAATAGTATCCAAGCATATTCACCTCCCTATTACATAGCGTTAGTTGAAACATAAATTAGAATTTCCCTTAGAAAACAAAGAAAGCTGTGTGGGCACACAGCTATAAAGAGGCACATACGAATCTTAACTGGGCGAACTTATTGCTTTTTTAACCAGTAAAAGATATATATGAACAGGCCAGAGGCCGCTTACTCTTTATCAGTCCCACACTTTATCTGTTTCTGCCTTAAATTGTATCTTTTTTAAAAGTTTATGTCAAGACAAGCGTGGCTAAAGCGGTCATTCCGGCGGATAATTTTCCTCATTCAGGGCAGAACGGGACACAGAGGCGGAAAAGCCACGGTTTGCCAGCTTTCTGAGGATTTTTTGCGGGCAGGTTTCCCCCCGCTGGCGGAGGCGCTCCACAAAGCGTATGGCCTGTTCCTCTTCCTGATGTTTAGTATAAACTTCCTCTAGCACCTCTTTTGCCAACTGGGTGTCCACACCTGCCTGGCAAAGCTTGGCAAGATAGTAGCGCCGCCCGTGCGCTTTCTGCTCCAGTCGCACCGACAAATAGTTTTGTGCAAATTCCCTGTCATTTAAGTACCCTGCTTCCAGCAGTTCATCAATCACCTCTGCTGCCAAAGCTTCCGGTGCTCCTTTTTTTAACAGGGCAGCCCGCACCTGGTGACAGGTGCGGGCCCGAAATCCCAGCATTTTAAAAGCAATACCCCGTGCCCGCTTAAGCGTTATTTCCTGACTCATGCTTTGTCAGTTTGCTCCGCTTCTACAGCCACAGTGGGCAGGCCATAAGCTTCCCGGATTTTTCTTTCAATGGTCAGGGCGATATCCGGGTTCTCTTTTAAAAACTGGCGGGCGTTTTCCCGGCCCTGGCCCAGGCGGTCGTCGCCAAAGGAGAACCAGGCACCGCTTTTCTGCACCAGGTCCATGTCACAGCCCAAATCCAACAGGGTTCCTTCCCGGGAAATCCCCTCACCGTAGACAATGTCAAACTCAGCCTGTTTAAAGGGTGGCGCCACTTTGTTTTTCAGCACCTTGGCACGGGTACGGTTACCCACCGCCTCGTTACCCTGTTTTAATGTTTCGGTGCGGCGCACATCAATGCGCACAGACGCATAAAACTTCAGTGCGCGGCCGCCGGGTGTAACTTCCGGATTGCCAAACATTACGCCTACTTTTTCCCGGATCTGGTTAATAAAGATGGCGGTGGTATGAGACTTGGAAATGGCGCCGGAAAGCTTGCGCAGAGCCTGCGACATAAGCCGTGCCTGCAGCCCCACATGCGAATCTCCCATCTCCCCTTCAATTTCCGCTTTAGGGACCAGAGCTGCCACCGAGTCCACAACCACCACATCAATGGCTCCGCTGCGCACCAAAGATTCGGCAATTTCCAGAGCCTGTTCACCGGTGTCCGGCTGGGATACCAGGAGTTCATCAATGTTTACACCCAATCTCTGGGCATAGACAGGATCCAGTGCATGTTCGGCATCAATAAACGCCGCAAAACCACCGGACTTCTGTGCTTCGGCAATGGCGTGCAGCGCCACCGTTGTTTTACCGGAAGATTCGGGCCCGTAAATCTCAATCACCCGACCACGGGGAAATCCACCTACTCCCAGGGCAACATCCAACGCCAGCGAGCCGGTGGGAATCACCGACAGGTTCATCCGTCCGCCCGAATCACCCAGCTTCATAATCGAACCCTTACCAAATTGTTTTTCAATCTGCATTAAGGCCATTTCCAGGGCCTTCTGTTTTTCCATCATGTTATTGAAACCTCCTAACCAAACATTTGTTCCCTGTGAATAATTTCGCTTCGGGAACGGAAAATCCTGCCTCTGAAAAAAAAAATTTAAATCCAGAATAAATTCTTCCACAACCCGGTAGTCAGGCCCCCGGGGTGTCAATGTGCTCTGGACACAAGAGAAACGGTCCACCGCCATATTGCCTACCCGTGTCTGGGCTTCTTCCTGTAAGAACTGAGACAGATTAACTTTATGGTTTTCCCGCACCCTCCCCAACGTCAGATGTGGAGCAAAGGGTTTATCCGGTTTGCTGTCTAGGACAACAGATAACTGCTCAGCCAAGTTAATTAATTGCTCACGTCCCGTTGTAACACCGGCCCAGATTACCCGGGGGCGGGCAGGGTTGGGAAATGCGCCCAAGCCGCGAACCTCTAACTCAAAGGGACGGCACCGCTTAGCCGCGGCCTGCGCTTTTTCCAGCATAGACGCCATTTCTTCTGTACCCACTTCACCGATAAATTGCAGTGTAAGATGCAGGTTTTCCGCAGCAACCCACTTCATGGCTTTTTTATCGGCAGGGATACGCAAACGAAGCTTTGTCAGCTCCTCCCTTATGTGGGCGGATAAATTTATCGCAAAAAAAATTCTGGCCATGGCAAAACCTCCGTATCTACTAATTAATCACCTAAGCAAAAAATCCTGCCGCAGCAGGATTATGGTTCTTCTATATCTTCTGTCTCCTGTTCTGTATCTTCTTCCTGTATTTCAAACTCCAGCTCGCCGTCATCAATGGCTACTGAGCCAAACAGATGGCGTTCCATGGAGAAGCCGCTTTGCAGCTGAAATACCCGAATCACATCGGCAGCTTTTAAGTACAGCTCCCCTTCGGCCTGTCGTCCGTAATGGAGAAGGACAAGAGAAAACGGCGTCTCCTGCCTGGCCTGTAACCCACGGATTCCCGACGCCCCGGTAGTACCGGCATTAATTAGCACCGATTCGTCCCGTTCGGTGATATCTACCTGATGCAAGTGTCCGGTTAAAATCACCGGAACCTGGCCCAAAAATCTGCGGGCAATGCGCGGGTGATGAGCGGTAACCACATGAGGTGCTTCGTCGGCCTCATCAATAACTGCCTGCAACCTGTCGGCAAACTCATCCAGAACATAGTCGGCGGGCACCACCATGCCCGAATCTCCGGCAGAAGGATCTGTAATCCCTGCCACCCGCAGGCCCAGAACTTCAATCTGCCCTTCTTCCAGCACCGTCACATTGTCAATAGCCTGTACCCGGTTAACAACATCGGGCGAATCATGGTTTCCGGGTATAAAGATATATGGTATATCAAACAACTCAATGGGAGCGGCCAGACCCGCCTCAATCTGGGTGCCAAAATCGGTAATATCGCCGGTATCTATAACCAGATGTATGTCAAAGGTTCTCACTACCTGCTTAATAAAATCCATCCCCGCCGGGTTGTTGTGCAGATCCGATACGTGAGCCACCTTTAGCTCGCCCTCCACAGTACCCAACGGTTCCAGCCGTTCTATCTGCTCAAAAAGGATACTCATGTTAGCTGCAATTAACTGTAGTTGCTCGCCCAGCGACCGTACCCGAAACAATGTTTCTTCCAGCAAGCCAAACATCCAGGGCGCAGCTTCCAGAATTCCTTCAAACTCCGGATACATAAATGCCATGGGCTCAAAGGTGGCATAAGCTGACACAAGCAGGATGCCCAGCACCACCATTCCTATCATGCCGGCGATCAAGAGCCGCTTTCGATCCCGCTCGCCAAAGATAAAAGGACCGGCCAAACCTCCCACAAAAGCTAAAGCCAATAAACGTACCAGAAAAATGTTAATCTGTCTCTGTGTGGTGTCCTTTAGTCCGTCCAGGTATTCCTGGTCCTCCGCTTTCTCCAGAACCGCCTGCAGTTTATCCAGATTAATATTGGTCAGTGTTACCCTAAACATTAAAGGAGGCATATGGGTCTGTGCCCGAACCAGGCCAAGCGGCGGCATGGACAACTCGGTAAAACCATGATCAAAAATCATCAGGTCCATTTCCAACTGAAAAGCATCGATCACTGTGGTATAACTGCTAAATAAACTGACAAAAGCCAGCATGCCTACGACGGCCAGCAAAACCAAGGCCACCAGTTGCCGGCGATCCTGAATATTCAAAAAATCACCCGTTTAGATTAAGAAGGTACAGGCGGAGCATGTTTAGTGCAGCCATCACCGCCCGTTCCTTTATAGTCTCCCGGTTTCCGAAAAAATTAAACCTTCTACAGGAGACGCCTTGGGGAGTTGCCAAAGCAATAAAAACCAGGCCCACCGGCTTTTGGTCACTGCCTCCGGTGGGACCGGCCACGCCGGTGATGCCCACCGCCACATCGGCGGCTGAACGACGGCGGATGTTTTCCGCCATAGCCCGGCCCACTTCTTCAGATACCGCACCATAATCACGGATTAAAACGGGGTTTATTCCCAGCAGGTCCGTCTTTGCCCGGTTACTGTAAGTAACCTGTCCCTGCAGAAAATAGTCGGAGCTGCCGGCAATATTGGTCATGATATGCGACAGATATCCACCGGTACATGATTCAGCCGCCGCAAATGTAAGGTTGCGCTTCCATAAAAGCCGTGCCACCGCCATAGCCATGGTTTCCTCGTCCCGCCCAAAAACCGCCTCGCCCAAACGGGTAAGCAGCTTGCCCTCGGTCTTGTCCAGCAGCTTTTGGGCTTCCTCTGTACTTTCCGCTTTGGCCGTCAGGCGCAGATGCACTTCCGAATACTTAGCCAGCGGGGCAATGGTGGGGTTAGTCTGCTCCACCACCAAATCATGGATCTTCTCCTCCAGGGCTGACTCCCCCAGGCCGGCAACTTTAAGCACACGGGATAATATGACACAGTTTCCCTGCGGCAAAAGCGGCACCACCTTATCACGAAAAAGCGGTTCCAACTCCCGGGGCGGGCCGGGTAAAAGCACCACAATTTTTCCGTTGTCCTCCAGCCAGATTCCCGGCGCAGTACCGTGATCATTTTCCAAAAGCCTGGCGCCTTTGGGCAGCAGAGCCTGTTTACGGTTGTTATCGGTCATGCTCCGCCCCATTTTGGCAAACAGTTCTTCCAGATAAGCCTCCCAGGCTTCATCTTTAACCATTTCCAGCCCCAAAACTTCAGCCACTGTTTCCTTGGTTAAATCATCCATGGTGGGACCCAGGCCGCCGGAAAAAATTATTAAGTCGGCACGGGTCTGCGCCAGGCGAAAAGCCTGTTTTACCCTGCTGGGGTTATCCCCCACCACGGTGTGCCAGAAGACGTCAATGCCCAGCTTAGCCAACTCCTCGGAGATAAAGCGGGCATTGGTGTTGGCAATCTGCCCCAAAAGCAGCTCCGTTCCCACCGCTATAATTTCTGTTTTCATCTGGATCGCCTCACTTTTTAGCGGATGGCCTGCTGAATAATACCGCCGCCCACCACATCATCACCTTCATAAAAAACAACGGACTGCCCCGGCGTTACCGCCCGTTCCGGCTCATCAAATTCCAGCTTGGCCTGCCCGTGGGGCAGTGGCGACAGCAGTGCCGGCACTTCTTTGGCATGATAGCGGATTTTGGCCATGACCCGCCGCGGCTCCTTTAATTCATCAATGAGGATAAAGTTAAGGTCATCAGCCACCAGCGCCCGGAAGAAGACATCCCGGTCATCCCCCACAATCAGCGTATTATTTTCCACATCCAACTCCACCACAAAGATAGGGCGGCCCACCGCTATCCCCAGGCCCTTGCGCTGGCCCACGGTATAGTTAACCAAACCCTGATGGGTGCCCAACCGGTTCCCGTCCAAATCCAGAATGGGTCCGGGCTTTGACTCCACATCGGTTTCTTCCCGTAAAAAACGTTTATAATCATCATCGGGAATAAAGCAGATTTCCTGGCTGTCCGGCTTATCGGCCACCGCCAGGCCATACTTGGCTGCCATTTCCCGCACTTCACTTTTTAGAAAGCCGCCCAGGGGAAACAAGGTATGGGCCAGCTGCTTTTGCGTCAGGTTATACAGGGTGTATGTCTGGTCTTTTCGGGCATCCGCCGCCTTTTTCAGGCGAAACCGTTCCAGGCTCTCATCATATTCAACGCGGGCGTAATGGCCGGTGGCCACATACCACGCTTCCAGCTCAAAGGCCTTTTTTAACAGTAAATCAAATTTCAGATACCGGTTACAGGCAATACAGGGATTAGGAGTACGTCCCCGCCGGTATTCATCAACAAAATAGTCCACCACCTGGGTGCGAAACGATTCTTTAAAGTTAAGAACATAAAAGGGCATTTCCATTTTATCCGCCACCCGGCGCGCATCATCCACCGCCGAAAGCGAGCAGCAGCCCCGGCCCGAATGCTTGGCTTCATCTTCAAAGTCCGGTGACACCCACAGACGCATGGTGACCCCAATGGCCTCATAACCCTGCTCTTTTAGCAGTGCAGCACACAGGGAACTGTCCACACCACCACTCATAGCCACTAAAACCCGATTATTTTTTTTCAAGACTCCATCATTCCCTCCGCACAAACACTACCTGTTATTATGACCAATTTCCACCGTAACATTGCCCCGTGTTGACTCCACAAGCTGCGCCTTTAAAGTTTCCACCTTTGTAAGCGGCAGCAGGCAGGTTACACAAACTCCGTTTTCCTGATAATCAACGCCGTCTACTTCACCATCAACTGCGCCGATTTCGCGAATTACATTGCCCAGCAAATCATAGGAAACCAGAATTTTAATAACTTCCTTAAATACTTCCGTTTTTTCTCCGGCCTCGGCAAGCCCTGCTTCCGCACAGGCGCGGTAGGCCCGGACAAGCCCGCCGATACCCAGCTTCACACCACCAAAATACCGTGTGCCCACCACCGTCACATTAGTTAGCCCGGCTTTCTCCAGTGCCTGCAGCATGGGTGATCCGGAACTGCCCGCCGGCTCACCGTCATCACTTTGCCGAGAAACCGCTCCATCACCCACACCTATCCGGTAAGCATAAACATTATGGGTAGCATCGGCAAACTCACCGCTGACCTTTTCAATAAAAGCTTTGGCTTCGGCTTCGGTCTCCGTCTTGGCCACACTGGCAATAAAGCGGCAGGCGCCCACGGCAATCTTTACCCGCACATTCCTGGCCACAGTAGTGAAGCTATCACTCATCCTGCTCACCCTGTTTTCGCTCTCTGTCCCAACGCTGTAGCCTTTCCTTAATGGAGCGCTCATAGCCGTTATCACCGGGCTTATAAAAACCCGGGCGCTTCATACCGTCCGGCAGGTAATTTTGCGGCACAAAATTGCCGGGATAATCGTGGGGATAGCGGTATTCCTTACCGTAGCCCATCTTTTTTGCCCCGCTGTAGGAAGCATCGCGCAAATGAGTCGGCACCCGGTCTCCGGGACGCTTCTTCACCAAAGACTGCGCTTTGTTAATCCCCATGTAGGCCGCATTACTCTTAGGTGCTGAGGCCAGATACGTTGTGGCCTGAGCCAGGGTTATCCGCCCTTCCGGCAGGCCAATCATCTTTACCGCATCCGCTGCGGCCACCGCCACCAATAGTCCGTGAGGATCCGCATTGCCGATATCCTCCGAAGCCAGAATCACCAGCCGCCGCGCAATAAAGAGCGGGTCTTCCCCCGCCTCCAGCATCCGCGCCAACCAGTACAGCGCCGCATCCGGGTCAGAGCCCCGCACCGACTTGATAAAAGCGGAAATCACATCATAATGGGTGTCACCGTCCCGGTCATACACCACGGCCCGCCGCTGCACGGCCTCCTCCACCAGAGTGATGTCCACCTCTTTATTGCCGTCTTCTCCGGGGGACGCCAAAGCTGCCGCCATCTCCAGCGCATTTAAGGCGGTGCGGGCATCACCGTTGGCCATCATGGCCAGATGATCCAGTGCCTCGTCGGTGAACTCCACCGTCTCAAGCCTTGCTTCCGGCTCAGATTGAGCCCGTACCAATAAAGCCCTGACGTCTTCAGCAGACAAGGGTTCAAAAGGAAAAATACGCATCCGGGACAACAGTGGAGCATTGACGGTAAAGTAAGGGTTTTCTGTGGTGGCGCCAATTAAAACCACAATCCCTTTTTCCACCGCCGGCAAAAGCGCATCCTGCTGTGCTTTGTTAAAACGATGAATCTCATCCACAAAAAGAACTGTCCGCTTACCCTCCTGAGCCAGGCGGTTTCTGGCCGCCTCCATCTCTTTTCGCAGTTCACTGACACTGGAAGAGACCGCATTCACCCGCACAAAGGCCGCGTTGGTCTTCTCTGCGATGATTTCCGCCAAAGTGGTTTTTCCCGTTCCCGGCGGACCGTAAAAAAGCAGTGAGGACAGCACATCGCTTTCTATTAAACGGCGCAGCGGTTTCCCCTCACCCACCAGGTGCGTCTGCCCGGCAAACCCTTCGAGGGTTTTGGGCCTCAGCCTGAGAGCCAGGGGTCCGTGTTTTTTCAGTTCCTCTTCTTCACGATGGGTGAAAATATCCATTTTACCTCATCCAATCGAGGCCAGCATTCTTTTGGCCTGTAAATATAAACCGCACTCCACCCGTTTCCTGTGCAGAGTACAGCCCAACTCATAGGGTTTCTCCATGTCCTGATTCATACTCCAAGCCGCCGCATGACAGCCCCCGCCACAGAAAAAACGGGCAAAACAGTCCCGGCAGGCCTCCTTATTGGCCGAATCCACCGCGGCAAAACGTGTCAGCAGTCCGTCCTTAACACCACTGTCCACATGACCGCAGCAAAAATCCTCATCCCCGGCAAACTGGTGACAGGGATACAAACTGCCCTCCGGTGTCACCGCCAGGTAGGCAGCGCCGGCACCACAACCCTGAGCCCGCTTTTTGGCACAGGGCCCCTGGTGCAGATCCAGCTCAAAGTGGAAAAAGAAGACCTTCTCCCCCTGCTCTTCCCGCTGCCAAAGCTTTTGGGCCAGCTTTTCATATTCTTTCTCCAAAACAGGTACATCTTCACTTTGCAGCGCCTCGGCGGCCTCAGGAGACAATACCGCCGGCTCCAGCGAGATACGATCAAACCCTTCTTCTATCATCACATCTATATCTTTGCTGAAATCCAGGTTATGCCGGGTATAAGTACCCCGCAGGTAATAGTTATCCCCGCCGCGGCCCTTAACCACCGCCTTGCAGTTCTCTAATACCCGCTGCCAGCTCTTACCCCCGCCGGGCAGCACCCGCATCCGGTCATGCACCTCTTCTCTGCCGTCCAGGGAAAGGACAATACTCATCCCCTCCCGGTTCAGATACTCCAGCACTTCACCGGGCATGCGCAGCGCATTGGTGGTCACCGTAAACTTAAGCACTTTGCCCATTTCCTGGGCCCGGGCTTTGCCGTACTCCACCGTATCTTTTAAAACCTGAAAATTAAGAAGCGGCTCACCGCCAAAAAAATCTATTTCCACATGCTTTCTGCCCTTGCTCTTCTCCAGCAGAAAGTCCACCGCTTTTTTTGCCGTCTCCAAAGGCATCAGCCCGCGGTTACCTCCGTAATGCCCTTCACCGGCAAAACAATATTTACAGCGCAGATTACAGTCATGGGCCAGATGCAGGCACAGCGCCTTTACAACTCCGTCGGAAGACAAATCCACCTCTCGAGGCTCACTGAATAACAACCCCTTTTCCTGCAGCTCACAAATCTCAGCCATAACCTGTCGGGCAGTTTCCTCGCCAAACTCAGATGCAGCTTCCTTTTGCACATCGTCTACTGCCAGTCCCTGCGCCAACTTCTCCACTGCTAAAAAACCGGGCCCGTCCAACACATGCAAAGCCCCGCTCTCCACATCCAATGCCAACTTCAATCCATGCATCTCAAACGTATGCACCATACCCATAAAACACACACCACATTCCTCTGTTAATATGTTATACCTACAAGAAAGGCGCGCTTATTCGGTTTCCTCAACGCGCGCTTTCAGTACCGGTTTCTGCTGCAGCTTTGCTAGCTGCAAAGCGTTATAATTTTCCTGCCGGTACAAAAAAAAGTAGTCTGCGACTACTTTTTTTACTCTTACTGCTCAGATTCTCTCTCGCAAACCTGGTTGGCCACCGTGCAGGAAGTCTTGCAGGCAGACTGACAGGATGTGGGGCACTCGCCGCAGCCGGTGCCTTTTGCAAATGCTTTGGCCGCATCGGGATTAACGGTCAGAATATGTTTCTTTTCCACAATTTTTCGCCTCCTCACATATTACAGTACGATTATAGCATAGATGGTAATAGCGGTAAAGTTAGACATTAAGGAAGGTAAATCATCTCAGTCCTAAAGTTATCAACGATTTCTTCGTTCTTGTCAAGATATGGGCGAATACTCTCTACTACACCAGAAACGTTCTTTCTAATGTATCTTTCTGCATTTCCGCTTTCTAATGCTTGTAATCGCAATTCTTCTAATTCACTTATTGCTGCTGCAAAGGTTGTCTGAAAATCTGCTAATTTTTGCAGTTCTTCCTCACCAACGTTGCGAAACTGTAGTTGTAAAAAGTATCTTTCATGAATAATGAAAGCTTGCCCAGAGAGCAAATCCAGGGCCTCTCTCAACTCTGGTGATTCCTGGCTAAGTACGTTCATATTACCACTCAAAGCACGTGTAGTAGCAAAATCACCTATCAGTCTACTTACTTCCACCTCATTATCTGGAGCCTCCAGAACATTGTCAAGCCTGGTACTCAATTGCTGCAAAGCAATTATGCGGGATACTTGCAAATCATACCATAAACTATCCTGACTGCGTCTAAAAATGCTCATCTGATAGATTAGGTATAGGTTGACAACAAGGCTTAAAATCAATAATAATGCCACTAATTTGTGTTTATTAATTCTGTCAACACTCCCCTGCCCTGTATAATTATTGAAAGTCCAGAGATTTGCTTTTCCAACCTTCCCCCTGTGTCACCTTGTGTTATGACAAAATCGCTCTCTTTTATCACGCTAAAGCCCCTGTTTTCTTCATTAATATCCTGCAGCTTGCTGAGGATTTCCGCTTCTGCTTGCTTATATGCCCTGTTTCCTGCCTCGGGTGGCAAATCCCAATACATTGAGTTCAGCTCTTGGGCCATAGCTCTAAGATTTTTCTGATAGGCTTTTAGTTCTTCTACTTGCTTTTGCGATAAGTTTCCTATTCCCTCTTGATATAAATAGTTATTTACTATCATTTTTGAATAATAGGTTAACTCGAATAACTCATTTACAAATTCATCGTCAGTAAAGTAGCTAATTCTGCTAAGCAGTGCCTGATTAGAATATGCCCCAAGCCTGCTTAAAGCCTCTCCATCATCGGGATCCTCCAGTAATTTTTCCATGGAAACAGCAATTTGTTGCAGGGTAGCACCTTGCCTGACAATCTGCTCTCTGGCTAGGATCGCACCTTCATTGCGGGCAGTTGTAGCCATTGAAAAGAGAACCACATTGGCAATAAGGCTCAGAATACAAAACACTAAAATCCCTTTGACAGCCACAGGTAGCTCCAACCCCTCTTTTTGGAGCCCTTCCTGTACTACAATATAAATGAGCAAACCAACAAAGCTTGTAAAGAACACAAAGATGCCCCAAGCACCACTTTTGTTCCTCTTATGTGCGTCAGAAGCAACCCATCCGGCCAGCAGCATGTTAACTACCAGGAAACTAATATGATACATTTCAACCCCCTTAATATCTATCAACCTAATTGCTGCGAAGATAATCTATAAGTTTATCTACTGAAATCTGCGAAAGAAAAACTGAAGTTTATATAATTTAAAGCAATTGTTAGATATTAACACTTTTCTATAGTAATAAAAAAGTTCCTGCCTGTGGCAGGAACTTATCTTTGTCCGCGAACTGCGGTGAGAACGGCCAGTACGCCGATAAATTGTAAAAAGGTCATGGTTTCATTTAAGAATATTATGGCGGCGATGATGGCCACCACCGGTTCTACGGCGGCAACCAATGTGGCTTTTCCTGCTTCCACATGGACCAGGCCGGTGACAAAGAAAACGTAGGCCAGCATGGTGGAAAAGACGGCAATCATTACCACCAAAAGCCAGAGGGCCATGGGTTCGGCCACCAGGGGTGTTAAAAGCCAGGGCGGGCGGAGAACCAGCAAGACCAGCATGCCGGTGCCCAAGGCCAAAATTACCGTCTCCAATGTACCGTAGCCCCGCTGAAAAGCGCCTTTACTGAAGATGCCGTAAATACCAAAGGTGAGTCCGGCTCCTAACCCGGAGAGGACTCCGGGAATGTTTAGAAGTAGTTGTCCGGGACGATACCCCTCTACTACCAGAAAGATACCGATTACGGTAAGTACCAAGGCCATTATTTTCTGTTTGGTTAAAGGTTCTTTAAGCACCAGCCGGGCGGCCAGTAAGCTAAAGGCCGGGGCGGTGTAGAGCAGAATTACGGCGGTGGTAACGGTGGTTAACTGGATGGCGGTTAGATAAAAAATATTAAACCCGGCAACGCTGATGGCGCCAAATGCCAGAAAGAAGAGAAAGTCTTCCTGGTTAAAGTGGAGCCGGCGTTTGGTGGTTATGGCAAAAGCGTATAGCAAAACAAAGCTGATCACAATGCGCAGAAGTGATAACGTCAGTGGATCAACGCCAAACTCAAAAATAAACTTGCTGATGGTACCGGTGGTGCCCCAAAGGGCTCCGGCCAGGATAACGAAAATAAATCCGGCTTTACTCTTATCCATTTAATTCTCCAATTATAGGCATGTATTAGTTTATTCTGTGGCTTCTCCTGCTGCGAACAAGGAATTTCTGGTAATTACCGGCCCCACTACTTCAAAGACACTGATGGCTGCCAGTTCCACGGCGGTTACCATGGGAGCAATTTCGGGAAAGCGGATTTGAACCAATAGAATCAGTCCAATGGTAACACCGGCTTTGGAAAGCAGTGACCTGCCCAGAAAGGGACGCAGCTTGGGGTCAACGCCGGCAAAGGAAGCTCCAGCTGTAACGCCCGTTACGATGCCGATGGTACGGGCCAGAATGTAGATAAGTGCTACCTGCCAGTTAGCTACCAGTACATCCAGGCGCAGGCTGGCACCTGCCAGAGTAAAGAAAACAATAAATAAGGGCAACTCTATTCCTTCCAGGGAAGCAAATACCGTGGCAGGACGTCTGGCCAGGTTTGCCAGGGTAAAACCGGTAACGAGGTTGACAAGTAGCGGGGAAAGATGAAACATCTGAGACAACCCGCTGTTAAAAAGAATTACCGACAGGGTAACCACCAGAATGTGCTTTCTGTCTCCCGCACTTTTAGCCAGATACACCAGAATAAGGCCGGAGATAACTCCGATGATAACAGAACCCAGCAGCTCCTGGCCTGTTTCAACAAAAGCTGCGCCGGAAACGGTATTAATATCGGCAAGCATTGTAGCCACCACCGCGGAGATAATTCCGAAAAGAAAAATGGCAAAAGCATCGGCCATGGCCACTATGCCCAGTAGTGTCCGAGCCAGGGTTCCGGTGGCGCGAACTTCCTTAATTACGGTAATCACCGGGGCCGGAGCCGTGGCGGTGGCGGTGGCGCCCAGAACAAGGGCGATGGGCAGCGGCAGGCCGGCAAGAAAATACATGGCTATAAAAACTGCACCGAATGTTACAATACTTAACCCGGCACTGGAGAGAATAATGGCGGCACGGATATTGCGAATCCGCTCAATTTCCAGCTCCGCACCAACGATAAAGGCAATTACACCAAGACCCAGTGTTTTAACCAGGTCGAACTGCTGACTCATCTCGACAGTAATCAGGTTTAACAGCGACGGACTAAACAATAGCCCAATGAGTATATAGCCGGTAACCGAAGGTAGTTTGAGGCGTTTGACAGCCAGGGCTGCACCGTAGCCTCCGGCCAGTGCCAAAGCCATGGCTAAAGCCTGGTTTTCAATCATAATGTTCACTTCCAATTCGAGGTCAGTTTATTCATCATGTCCGTTTAATTCAGGGGCAAAGCCATAAGCCTCGGTAACGGGAACCACAAACATGAACCCGGCACCGGGGCGCTCCAGATCCCCCATGGTCTTCTTTACCGCATTAATGGCATTGCGTAGTTTGCCCGGATCTTTTATAACGGAAAAAATGGTCACGTTATTGGGGCGGCAGTCCTCAAAAAGATTACGGATTCCACCGAAGAGGGGAACCTTTGTGCATAGTGTACGGCCCATTCCGGAACTGTCAATTACCGTTGCACCCCGGACTCCTACTTTCAATAAAGTTTCCAGGACTGCATCTAAGTCTTCTGTGTTATTAAGAATGATGGTGAGCATATCCATTGGCGGACACCTCCAACTTTTTAACTTTTTTGCTTACCTGATGTGAAAAATACCGCATACGCGGTATTTTGTTAGTTAGGCTTCATTTAATTCCCTTAATAGTGTGTCCAAATCAATTCCATGTACAACGGCGGCCTGAGCAATGGTTTCCCCGGCGGCGGTGGCACAGCCTAAGCAGTGCATGCCATGGCGCATCAGGACCTGAGCGGTGTTGGGGTTTTGGCGCAGCACTTCGGCAATGGTCATTTCTTTGGTAACTTTAAAGTCATTGGGGCTCATCAGTTCCTCTCCTTTACGCTTGTCTTATTACCATTCTACTCCCCCTGTCATAAATCGTCAAGAAAGCTTGCTGATTCGCTCTCTTGCTTTGCTCTTTTTGCCATTGGTTTAATTAACCGTCAGAGCTTCCCGAACGCGGCGCACCTGCCCCATCAAACCGGCAAATTCCGGCGGTGTCAGGGATTGGGGCCCGTCACAGGAAGCTTTTTCCGGGTTGGGATGCACTTCAATAACCAACCCGTCGGCTCCGGCTGCCACCGCAGCACGGCTCATGGGTGCAACAAGGCTGCGCTTTCCCGTCCCATGGCTGGGGTCTACCACCACCGGCAAGCCGGAAAGCTCCTTTAACAGGGAAACCGCACTTAAATCTAAAGTGTTGCGCAGTGCCGTCTCGAAGGTGCGGATGCCCCGTTCACACAGGATAACATCGGGATTACCCGCATCCAGGATATATTCGGCAGCCAAAAGCCACTCCTCCACCGTGGAGGACATCCCCCGTTTTAACAACACCGGTTTGTTAGTTTTACCCACTTCCTTAAGAAGAGCGGTGTTTTGCATGTTTCTGGAGCCCACCTGCAGGATATCGGCAACCGCCGCCACCTCATCTACATTTCTGGTATCCATTACCTCGGTTACTATTGCCAGGCCTGTAGCTTTGGCCGCTTTAGCCAACATCTCAAGCCCTGCCTGCCCCAGGCCCTGAAATGCTTTGGGGGAGGTGCGGGGCTTATAGGCGCCGCCGCGCAACACCTGTGCTCCCGCCTCTTTTACCGCACCTGCCGCGGCCAGCAGAGTTTCTTCGTCTTCCACCGCACAGGGACCGGCCATGACCACCAGTTCTCCGCCGCCTATTTGCAGACCGTTTACATTAACCACATGCTGAACAATTTCGGTTTTGATGGCCTCCATGGCTCTCCCCCTCTTCTATGGCTGATTTAAGTGAGCGGATAAAGGATCCGGCCACATCATACTTTGCTTCCCCGTTAGCTTCTGCTATCTTTTGCACCAGCGCACTACCCACAATTACACAGTCGCCGGATTGGGCCGCAATTTTGGCCTGGCCGGGATCTGAGATTCCAAAACCCAGTGCCAGGGGAACAGCGGTGAACTTTGCGGCCCGCTGCAGGAGTCTTTCCACCGCCGGATCCATGGCAGTGCGCTTGCCGGTCACGCCGGTAACGGTGACACAGTAGATAAAACCCCGGGCACTTTTGCAGATTTTCTCCAACCGCTCATCTGTGGTGGTGGGTGCCAAAAAGCGGATATTGATGAGGCCGGCAGCTTGTGCGGCAGAGTCTAGTTCTGCTGCTTCTTCAAAGGGCAGATCCGGCACCACCAGAGCGCTCACCCCGGCCTGTGCCGCTTCACGGCAAAACCTTTCTATTCCCCGGCTATAAATCTGATTAAAGTAGACCAGCAGCACCACAGGTGTGTCGTTGTAGTTATGAAAGCGCTTTACCAAATCCAATACTCCGTCCGTTGTGGTCCCGGCCTTCAGCGCTCTGCCGGCAGCCAGTTGCAGTACCGGTCCGTCTGCCAGCGGGTCGGAGTAAGGAATACCAAGCTCTATAACATCGGCTCCGTTTTCCGCCAGGGTGACCATCAGTTTTTCAGTAACGGACAAGTCCGGGTCACCGGCGGTGAGGAAAGGAATCAATGCTTTTTGGCCGGAAGCCTTTATCTTTTCCAGTTTGTTTTCAAGTTTATTCATCAGAGCTTCACCCCCGCAAGATTAGCCACCGTTTCCACATCTTTATCGCCGCGGCCGGATAGATTTAAAAGAATTATGGTGTCCGAATTGTACTGTGGCGCAATTTTAGCCAGGTGGGCCAGTGCATGGCTGCTTTCCAGCGCCGGGATAATTCCCTCTTCCCGGGTCAGAAGGCCAAAGGCCTCCAGAGCTTCATCATCGGTTACCGAGACGTACTCAACCCGTTTGCTGTCTTTGAGGAAGCTGTGTTCCGGTCCCACGCCGGGATAATCCAGTCCGGCGGATACAGAATGGACCGGTGCCACCTGACCGTTTTCATCCTGCAGCAGGTAACTGAGAGTGCCGTGCAGTACCCCCGGCGTCCCCTTGGTCATGGTGGCGGCATGTTCTGATGTTTCAACGCCTTTGCCGGCAGCCTCCACACCAATCATGTGGACATCATCTTCCAGGAAAGGGTGAAACAAGCCGATGGCGTTGCTGCCGCCGCCTACACAGGCTATCAGAATATCCGGCAGGCGCCCCGTCATCTCTAAAGCCTGCTTTCTGGCTTCAAGCCCGATAATGCTTTGCAGATCGCGCACCATGGTGGGATAGGGGTGGGGACCTGTGGCAGAGCCCAGTACATAAAACGTATCCCGTACGTTTGTGACCCAGTCACGAATGGCTTCATTGGTGGCATCCTTTAAGGTGCGGCTGCCCGAGGTAACAGGCGTTACCGAAGCTCCCAGCATTTTCATGCGGAACACATTGAGCGCCTGTCGTTTAATGTCTTCTTCGCCCATGTATACCACACATTCCAGCCCCAAAAGTGCCGCAGCGGTGGCGGCGGCCACGCCGTGCTGACCGGCACCGGTTTCAGCCACCACTCTTTTTTTACCCATGCGGCGGGCAATCAGAGCCTGGCCCAGAGCATTGTTAATTTTATGGGCTCCGGTATGGTTTAAATCTTCCCGCTTAAGAAGGATTGTTGCACCGCCTAAGTGTTTGCTGAGCTTTTCTGCCTTATAGAGAAGTGTGGGACGGCCCACGTAATTTTGTAAAATATCGGTATATTCTTTCTTAAAGCTCACATCTTCTTTTAGAATGTTATAAGACTCTTCAAGTTCGTGCAGGGCCCCCATTAAGGTTTCCGGAACATACTGGCCGCCATAAATACCAAACTTTCCTGCTACCTGCATCATGCGCACCTCCGTACTTGATCTATAAATGCTTTAATTTTGTCCCTGTCTTTAGCTCCGTTTGTCTCTACCCCACTGGATACATCCACTGCGTAGGGTTTTAGTTTCCCGATGGCTGCCTGCACATTCTGAGGGGTCAGGCCTCCGGCCAGAATTACCGGTTTGGGTAAAGCAGTTTGTGCCAGATTCCAGTCAAAAGGTTCTCCGGTACCACCGGCCAGGGTGGGATGGAAAGTATCCAGCACCACGGCGGAAGCGGGATGCCCGGCCAGGCCGTTTAAGTCTTCTGCCTGCTTTACCCGGATTGCCTTTAACACCGGTAAAGTAAAGCTTTGGCAGTACTGTTCATCTTCGTTGCCATGAAACTGTAGTGCCGTCAGGCCACATGTTTGGGAGATTCTTTCTACCGACTCAATATCCGTGTCCACAAAAACACCGATCCTGCTGATAAAGGGCGGCAGTGCCGCACAGATTTTTTGGGCTGTGGCCACATCAATTTGGCGCGGGCTGTGGGCAAAAACCAGGCCCACCGCATCGGCTCCCGCTTCTGCACAGTACAGTGCATCGGCCACGTTTTTTATACCGCAGATTTTTATCCGGGTCATGCCGACTTCCTCCCCGTTAATTCCCTGATTTTGGCGGTGGGATTTGCAGAGCGCACCAGCGTTTCTCCCACCAGCACCGCATCTGCTCCGGCGGCACCCAGCAGATGCACATCCACTGCGCTTTCAATCCCGCTTTCGCTGACCAAAAGGACATTATCCGGGATTTGCGGGGCCAGCTGTAGTGTATGGTTCACATCGGTGGTAAAGTTTTGCAGGTTGCGGTTATTAATCCCCACAATACGCGCTCCCGCGGTCAGGGCCATTTGGATTTCATCGGCGCTGTGCGTTTCCACCACAGCTGCCAGATCCAACTCGTCACAGATTTGCAGGTACGCCCTTAGCTCTTTTTCCGGTAGAAACCCGGCGATGAGAAGGACCGCATCCGCTCCCAGGGCGCGGGACTCATAGAGCTGGTAACTGTCTATAATAAAATCTTTACGTAAAACCGGTAAAGTTACGGCACTTTTCACCTTGACCAAATCTGTGGCAGACCCTTTAAAGAAATCTTCTTCAGTCAGCACCGAAATGGCCCGGGCACCGCCTGACTCATACGCTCTTGCTAATTCTTCCACCGTCAGGGTCAGACCAAAATCTCCTTTGGACGGAGATGCTTTTTTTACTTCGGCTATCACCGACATTCCCGGCATAAGCAGCGCCTGGTAAAACGGTCGCGGCGCCTCGGCCTGTTCCAGCCTCTTTTCAATCTCCGACAGCGGAACTTTTTTTCTGGCTTCGTCCACCCGAAGTCGTTTTTTAGCTGCAATTTGCAAGAGCATTGTTATTCCCTCCCGTAAAGCGCTGCAGCGCCTGCAGCTTCTCCATGGCCGCGCCGCTGTCGATGGCTTTTTGCGCCATTTGTACCCCATCTGACAAATCTTCTGCCTGCTCACCCACATAAAGGGCAGCCGCTGCATTTAACACCGCCACATCACGGTAGGGGCCGGGTTTGCCTTCCAATACTTCCAGTATAAGGCGGGCGTTTTCCTGGGGCCCCCCGCCCGACAGGGCATCGGGTGCAGAACGATTCAGTCCCACATTTTCCGGTGTCAGCTCTCTTTTGCTGACCCGGCCTTCCTTTAATTCGCAAACCAGAGTACTTCCCGCCAGCGTCAACTCATCGCTGCCGTCGGAGCCATGGACCACTAAAGCACGTTTTGCTCCCAGTAAATTCAGTACATTGGCCATCACCTCTGCCAACTGCGGGGCATATACTCCCATTACCTGGCGCTTGGCTCCTGCCGGGTTTGTCAGGGGCCCTAACAGATTAAATACTGAGCGTACTCCCACTTCTTTTCTGGGGCCTGCGGCATGTTTCATGGCCTGGTGCAGAACCGGTGCATACAGAAAGGCAATGCCGATCTCATCCAGGCAGAGGCCCATTTGCTTTGGAGTTAACTCCAGGGTTACTCCCAACGCTTCCAGCACGTCGGCGGAACCACATTTGCTGGAGACGGAACGGTTACCGTGTTTGGCCACCGCCAGCCCGGCACCGGCAGCAATAAGGGCGGCTGCGGTGGAGATGTTAAAAGTGCCGCGACCATCTCCGCCGGTACCGCAAGTATCGGTGAGATTGGCACGCCCGGACTGAACTTTTTGCGACCGTTGGCGCATGGCTTTTGCGCAGCCATAAATTTCTCCGGCAGTTTCTCCCTTCATCTTCAATGCCACCAGAAAGGCCGCCACCTGAGCCGGCGTGGCCTCACCGTCCATAATGGAGGCCATGGCCGACTGCGCTTCCATCTCTGTTAAATCTGTTCCCAGGCACAATTTATTTAATAGTTCTTTCATGCTACCGCACCTCTCACGAAGTTTTTAAGTACTGTCCGGCCTTCCGGAGTAATGATGGATTCGGGGTGAAACTGCAGGCCCATTACCGGGTACTCCCGATGGCGCAAAGCCATGACAATACCGTCTTCAGTTTCTGCGGTAATCTCCAGGCAATGGGGAAAGGACCGGCGGTCAATGATGAGAGAATGGTACCTGCCTGCCTTAAAAGGACTGCCCAGTCCCGCAAATAGTGGATCGCCAAAATGGTAAACCTGAGATGGTTTGCCGTGAATGGCCTCCGGTGCCCGCACAACCTTGCCGCCGAAACAGTGGCCGATGGCCTGATGACCCAGACACACTCCCAGGATGGGGACTTTACCGCAAAATTCTTTGATGACCTCCACCGACAGGCCGGCATTTTCCGGAACGCCGGGTCCCGGAGAGACTACTATAGCCTGCGGGTTTAGTTCGGATAATTCCTCTATGGTAAAGCGGTCATTTCTGTATACTTTTAGCTCCTCACCCAGCTCTCCCAACAGTTGTACCAGGTTATAGGTAAAGGAATCGTAATTATCAATAACGGCAATCATCTACTGCACCCCCAGTGTGGCAAACATGCCCTTGGCTTTATGAATTGTTTCCTGGTATTCCGCTTCCGGAACCGAATCGGCCACGATGCCGGCTCCGGTCTGGATATAGGCGGTGTTGTCTTTTATCACCATGGTGCGGATGGTAATACAGGTATCCATGTTCCCTGCAAAGTCCAAATATCCCACCGCGCCGCCATAGGGTCCGCGCTTTACCGTTTCCAGCTCATTTATAATCTGCATGGCCCGGACTTTGGGTGCACCGGAGAGGGTGCCGGCGGGAAAGCAGGCCTCCAGCGCTTCCATGGCTTTCTGCTTTGGTGCCAGCTCACCGGTCACCTCCGAGACCAGATGCATCACATGAGAGAAGCGCTCCACTTTAGCGTACTCTTTGACGTTTACCGTTCCGTAGCGGGCTACGCGCCCGATATCGTTTCGGCCCAGGTCCACCAGCATCACATGCTCCGCCAGCTCCTTGGGGTCGTTTAGCAGGTCCTCTTCCAACTCCCGGTCTTCTGCCTCACTTTGGCCCCGACGCCTGGTACCGGCAATGGGCCGGGTTGTAACTGTTTCTCCGTCCACCCTGACCAGCATCTCCGGGGAAGCCCCCACCAGAGTGACGTCTGGAAAGTTAAGCAAAAACATGTACGGTGAAGGATTAAGGCTGCGCAGCCGCCGGTAAATGGCAAAGGGCTCTTCGCTGATGGGAACGGCAAAGCGCTGTGACAGTACCACCTGAAAAATATCTCCGGCTTTGATATATTCCTTGGCTTTTTTAACCCGCTCTGTAAATTCGCTTTCGGTGAGGTTGCCCTTAGGGATGCCTGCCACCGGCTGCCCTTTTGTTGTTTCGTGTATATCAGGTAGCGGACCGGAGAGCTTTTCTGCCATCTGCTGCATTGAATTGCGGGCAGCCTTTTCGGCATATGCGGCACTCTCGCCTTCCAAGACAGGACGGTTTACCACCAGATGCAGCTTATGGGTGAAATGATCAAAAATCAGGATGTTCTCCATGAACTGCAGGTAAGTGTCGGGTAAGCCCAGTTCGTCTTCCTGGGGCGATGTTCCCACCGGCTCCAGCAATCCAACGTTATCGTAGCCGAAGTACCCCACCGCACCGCCGCAGAATCTGGGCATGGCCGGATGGGCCGGCAGGGCGTACTCTTCAAAAAGGGTTCGTAGCTGTTGAAAAGGGCCTTGCTTTGTGGTTTGCCGGCGGCCGTCAGACCAAGTCATCTCCACTTCCATTCCCTGCCCCTTCACTACTAAAAAGGGGTTGTAGCCCAAAAAAGAGTAGCGGGCTACCTGCTCACCGCCTGCCGCGCTTTCCAAAAGGAAAGACGGGCCTTTCGGGCAAAGTTTGATAAATGCGGAGATAGGGGTTTCCAAATCTCCCACCAGGGAGCGATGCAGTGTGACCATCTTTGCATTACGTACCGTTGTTGCCGCCAGATTCATGACAGACCCTCCTGTTTTTAAGAAAATAAAAAAAGTCTTCCGTCCATAGAAGGACGAAAGACCTGCTTTCGCGGTGCCACCTTAATTGGCCTGTAAATATAAACAGACCCTCTTAGACAGGTACGGGACAAATCAAAAGACGTCCGATACCCCGTTCCCGGTAACGTGAGAACATTCCGTTGGAGCCTACTCCTCTTGTTTCGGTCCACTACTCACGGGCCCATTCAACGGCGGTCATTTTACCGGACTCTCACCTACGCCGGCTCTCTGAGAAAACTTCCTCTCCGTCTACTCTTCCCGATCATCGTATTTGTAAAAAGTCTAGCACGGCAGACATTAAATGTCAACTGTTTTTTTACACAGGCAGACATGAATTGTACCCGCCTCAATTGCAATAGCGAATGCACCACCCCACCGTGCCGGTGAGAAGTCAAGCAGCAGCAAGTCTTTCGGCGTGGAAAGCTTGTAATGGTGTAAGATACCCAAGAATCTTCCGAGGAAGATTGTTACACCAATTCTGTATACGGGCGACGGACTCGGGTGTGAGATCCGCAAATGACGTTCCTTTGGGAAGGAACCTTCGTATTAAGCTGTTGTGCTTTTCATTGGCACCCTTTTCCCAGGAGCTGTACGGATGGCAAAAGTACGCTTTACTACCGAGGCTACTGAGCTGGTCTGACAGACCAGAGAACTCACTGCCGTTATCTGCTGTAATCGTCTGGAATACCTGGGCGAATCATCCCCGTAATCTCTCTGTAGAGCCACTAGAGCCTCGTTTACACATTCTACAGTGGTGCTCTTCGAGTCGTCGTATAAGAAAGAACCCGGCTCTTTCCCTCAAGGAGTGTCAGAAGCAGATTGAGCCTCTGACTG